>CAZBET010000082.1:4420-7017 GCA_964490995.1 uncultured Dehalococcoidia bacterium | reverse complement strand
TAGCCTTCGCCAAGGGGAAGCTGGCCAACTACAAGGTCCCCAAGTACGTCAGGTTCGTCAATGACTTCCCCATGACCCTGACCGGGAAAGTGCAGAAGTTCGTGCTCAAGGAACGGCTTGTGAAGGAGCTCGGACTCGACAAGCAGTAGCAGCGTCTGGGCTTGCCTCGATGCGGCTGCTTCAAGAGCCTGGGACAGGACAAGGACAGACGAAGTAGGAGGAATTACCGGTGGATTTCAATCTAACCGAGCAGCAGGAGATGTTCCAGCGATCGGTCCGGCGATTCGCTGAAGCTGAGTTGACGCCCCTGATAGACATAATGGACAAGAAGAACGAGTATCCCCATGAGATAAGGCCGAAACTGGTAGAGATGAATCTCCTCGGTATTCCGTTCGATCCCAAGTACGGCGGCGCCGGCTCTGACCATGTAAGTCTGACTCTGGCCATGGAAGAAGTGGCAAAGGTACTGGCTCCCATGGCCATCTCCATGCAGGTTGGCAACGTCACTGCCGACAGGTTCAACAAGCTCGGCACGGAGAAACAGAAAAGGGAATTCATGATTCCGATCTGCGAGGGGAAGAGGGTAGTCTGTTTTGCCTTCACCGAGCCGGACACAGGCTCCAATCCGAAGATGATCAAGACAACGGCCAAGTCTGTTGGCAATGGCTATGTGGTGAATGGCACCAAGAGATTCATCACGCACGGGACGTTTGCCGACGCAGCCCTGATTTTCGCCAAAGACGATGGCGGTGAGATCAGCCTGTTCATAGTGGAAGCAGACCGCAAAGGCTTCTCCACCGACAAGAAGATGGACAAGCTGGGTCTCAGGGGGACCGAGCTGTGCGATTTGATTATGGACGATGTGCAGATACCAAAGGAGAACCTCTTGGGCGGCAAGGGCGGGAAGTTCGACGCCCTCAAGGACGCTATGACCATAGGCAAACTGTGTCTCAGCGCGCAGTGCGTGGGGCTGATGCAGGCCGCACTGGATGAGGCCGTCAAGTACGCCATGCACCGCATGCACTTCGACGAGCCCATCTTCGACTTGCAGGCTATTCACTGGCTGCTGGCAGAGATGGCATGCAGACTCGAGGCGGCACGGTGGCTGACTTACCGGGCCGCTTTTTTGAAGGATCAGGGCACCAATACCCTCAAAGACATGGCTATAACGAAGCTGTTTGTGACCTCGACGGCGGTGGACGTGGTGAGGTGGGGCATGCAGGTCCACGGCGCCTACGGCATCAGCAAGGAGTACAAGATCGAGCGGCTGTTCCGGGACGCCAAGATGTACGAACTGCTCGAAGGAACGTCTGAGATACAGAGGGAACTGATAGTCAAGCGCCTGCCGAGGTAAAGGGAGTCACTCCACCCTGACTATCGTTGCGTCCGCCTGACCGAGGCCGCCACAGATAGCGCCCACCGCGTAGCCGCCGCCTCTCCGCCGCAGCTCATACATCAGGTTCATGACTATCCTGGCGCCGCTGGCTGTATTGGCATGACCGATGGCTATGGCGCTGCCGTTGACATTAGTCTTGTCCCTGAGCTGCTGTAGCTTCTTCCTATCGTCTCCGCAGACAAATCTGGTGGACACGAGCGGCACGCAGGCAAAAGCCTCGTTTATCTCCACGACATTCATGTCATCGATGGTAAGCCCCGCCTTCTTCAAAGCCTTGCGTACGGCATGTCCTGGGGCTTCGGCAATGCGGCCGGCGGCTGTAGCTATCGACACCTGGGCAACTACGTTTGCCAGCGCCGTGAGCCCAAGCCCTTCTGCCTTCTTTCGTCTCATCACGAGAACCGCCGCGGCCCCATCGTTCATGCCGGGGGCATTGCCGGCCGTGATAGCCCTAGTGTTGTATATGGTGCTCAGCTTGGAGAGCCTTTCCAGGCTGGCATCGGGGCGGTACTGTTCATCGATGTCCAGCACCTTCGCCTCGCCTTTCGACTGTGGAAGGGTGAGACGCATGATCTCGTCTTTGAACTTCCCTGCGTTCCACGCGGCACCATACCTGACATGGCTGCGCAGCGCCCACTCATCCTGCTCTTGCCTCCCTATTCCGTATTCGGCGGCTACGCTGTCGGCATCAACAGCAACCGGATTGAAGTCCTTGTAGCCAAGAGCCAGCAGTGGGTCCTCCATCTTGACATTGCCCAGCCTGAAACCGCTGAACCTCAGTCCTCTTACAATGAGGGGTTCCTGACTGAAAGAGGTGGCGCCACCGGCTATGGCCGCGTCCACTTCGCCCAGCGCAATCGACATCGCTGCCAGCTTGATCGCATGCATCGCAGACACGCAGGCCATGTCGAAGGACATGGATGGAGTCTCTTGAGGAAGGCCCGCCTTGATAAGCGATTGCCTGGCGGCAACGGGTGTGAACGGGTCTTTGCAGACGGACGTGTCTCCCACGCCCCAGAACACCTCCCCTACTGCGTTTGGGGCGATCTTGACGCGATTGACCACTTCCTTCATCGGGATGGCGCCCAAGTCGTAGTAGTCAATATCCTTCAGCGCCCCACCATATCTCCCGAAGGGCGTCCTGACCGCACTCACGATTACCACGTCATCGCCATGCGACATCGTCTCGTCCTACCTTTCA
>CAZBET010000082.1:0-4320 GCA_964490995.1 uncultured Dehalococcoidia bacterium | reverse complement strand
CCGTGCTCGGGGCCGGGATCATGGGCGCGGGCATCGCGCAGGTGGCAGCGCAAGCCGGCCTGGAAGTGAAGCTGCGGGATATCGACCAGAAGTTCATTGACGGTGGGATGAACGCGATAAGGCAGAGCCTGGCGCGCTTCGTGAAGAAGGGCACTTTGACCCAAGGCCAGGCCGATGCCACGTTGGGTCGCATCAAAGGCGTCGTCGACCTCGGCAAGTCGGTGGAAGGCGCTGACGTTGTGATTGAGGCTATCCCGGAGAACCTCGACTTGAAGAAACAGACCTACGCCGTTATCGACAAGGCCTGCCCGCCCGAAGTCATCTTCGCATCCAATACTTCGGGGTTGAGCATCACTGAGATGGCCTCCGCCACGAGCAGGCCGGCTAAGTTCGTCGGGATGCATTTCTTCAACCCAGTACCTATGATGCAGCTTGTTGAGGTCGTCAAAGGCTATAGCACCGCCGACGACACAATCAGGGTCATACGGGACCTGTCGGCGAAGATGGGCAAGAGATCGATAGTCGTCAAAGACACCCCTGGTTTTGCCACCAGCCGGTTCACCGCCGTACTTCAGAATGAGGCTATCTGCGCCTACGCCGAAGGCATTGCGAGCGCGGAAGACATTGACACAGCTATGAAGCTGGGCATGAATCACCCCATGGGGCCGCTGGAGCTGGCCGACCTCGTTGGCCTGGACACGCTTCTCCACGTCCTGGAGAACCTGTACAGGGAGTTCGGCGACCCGAAGTACCGCCCGGCTCACCTGCTGAGGCAGATGGTCCGTGCGGGACACCTGGGCAGGAAGACCGGCAGGGGGTTCCACGATTACAGCAAGAGCAAGACAAACCCTGAACCCTAAACCCTAATCTCTAAGCGCCAAATCCTAAACGAACGGAGTCTACGGTTCAGGGTTCAGACTTGGCATTTAGGGTTTAGGATTTAGGATTTCGAACTTGGCGTTTGGGGTTTGGGATTTCGTGTGGGGAGGTGGTTACAGATGATACAGCCGCTGAGGGTCGGAAAGGACAGGACGGGTGTGGTCATCTACACTCAACACCACAGAGTAGAAGGATATCTCCATCTTCGCCCAGGTTCCAGGCTTACGGATTTCCTGAACTCAGCCGTCGCGGGAAACTTCATGGCTGTGACGGACGCCAAGGTATACAGTTGGTCGGAGGAGACACCGCTCTACAAAGCAGACGTTGTAGATGTGAGCAGGAACTTCATCGTAATGGTCGTCCCCAAAGCCACAGCGGGGACCGAGTGAACCGTGCCCCTACCCCATCACGCAGCGCTGTGAGCCCCGACGGGTCAGCACCTACCAGTCGCTCAGTTCGACCTGCGTGGCTCCAGGTCCGCCGTGTTCGGCATCCGCGGCATGAAAGGACTTGACCAGAGCGTGGCCCGCAAGATAACGTCCCACCTCGCGCCGCAGCACGCCGCTGCCTCTTCCATGGACGACCCAGACACGGCGCAGTCCGGCCTGAAAGGAATCGTACAGGAACCGTTCGAGCAGCGGCATGGCTTCCTCCGCCGTCAGGCGGTGCAGGTCTAGTTCCTCTGCGGCCGACCTCATGCCTGTCCGCAAACCCCTCGAGTTCCGGCCCGCGGCGGTCTTCCTTGGTGCTCTTGCATCACTGCGCCTGCTCATCGCTGCTTAGACCCAGCCATACGATACTGCAACAAACGAGTCGGGGCAAGGCCGACGCGTCATCGTCAGCCTTGCCCCGCGAACTGCTATTCTATTGCCCGACGCCTCGGGCCAGGCCCAGCCACGTCTCTAAATACGAGTCTGAATACTGCGATATGAGCTACTGCGACGCTGCCGGGCTCGCTGCGGGCCGATATGGCCTCGCCGATAGCCTGCCACCGAAAGGCTCATCAAGGTTGCACTGGTTCTCGTGCTTGGCAATCCACTTCCTTATTGCTGGTCGTATCTTGCCAAAATTGATGTGCGCCCTTTCCGCCGCGCAGTTCCAGTGCCTGCCTAGCTCCTCGTGCCACATCTCCGGCCGGAGCACTCGCAGCACCTCGTTCCGTCCCCTCAAAACCGCATCGTCGTCGAGGAATCGCAGTTCTTCAACGGACACCCGCCAGTGCTGGATCACCGCCTGCATGCCACCGCTTTCAGCGATCTCGGCATCCCTGGCGTCAATAGCATGCCTGACACCCTTCACGAAATTCGGAATTATCTCGTAGCACGCCACCCCTCCAATGCGCAGCCAAACGAAGGATCCATCACGCCGGATCAGAATCTTCCCCCATCTGCTGAGGAACATCTGAACTACTTCTTCACCCATAGAATAACTGGTGTGGCCGGAAGACGTGCTGATCAGAGGCATGACCTTGGGCAGAATCTCGTACCACGAAGCGGGGATCCGTACAGGAAGGGGCATGACGGTCAAGGCGTTCACTTCCCTAACGATTTCCCTTTCGCCCATCCTGAATCACCCCCTTTCTGGGTTCCGAATCGATGTCGTTTGGAGAGGCCGAATCGAAGTGAGGCAGTTTTCACCCATTATAGCACACGGACAGAAAACGTCCACGGATATTCGACTTATTGGCCCTACTTCCTACGCATCCGGGAGAGGACATCCTGCACGGTAATGCCTTCGAACGAGGCGCCGTCCGTTTCCCTCGGGATTTTGCCCGTGGGGCAGACGCCGAAGCACTGGCGGCAGTCCATGCATACGCCCGTGGACACCACCTCGTCCACAAAGGCAACGCGCCTGTTCACGCCCCTGCCGACGAACGTGATGGCATTGGCCCCCTTGACCTCGGCGCAGTAGCGGGAGCAGAGGCCGCAGAGTATGCACTGGGTCACCTCTGACTTGAACCTCGATTTTTCCACGCCGTACTGCTTGGCAACCTCAGCAAGAACCGGCGCGGAGGCCAGCATGAACTCAAGCAGCATCTTGCGTATCTTGATGACCTTGGAGGAATTGGTCTGCACGACAAGGCCGTCTTCGACGCCGTAAACGCAGGAGGTAACCAGCCTGCTTTTTCCCCTCTTCGATATTTCAACGGTGCAGAAGCGGCAGGCGCCGTAGGGAACCAGTTTCTCGTGGTAGCAGAAGGTCGGTATGTGAATACCGACGCTGCGGGCCGCTTCAAGTATGGTCTTGCCCTCTTCGGCCTCAACCTCCTTGCCGTCTACGGTCATCTTGACCTTCTTCATGCCTGCTTTCCTTTCTTGCGCACCACCTCCGTACCCAAAGAAGGCGCCGCCGGCACCGGCTCGCGCGAGGTCCGCAGCACAGCAGAGAAACGAACGGGGCACATCTCAAAGCACGTATTGCACTTGATGCACTTCTGCTGGTCGATGATGTGGACAAGGTTCTTGCCGCCGCTGATCGCGTCCGCCGGGCAGTTCCTGAGGCAGATGCCGCAGGCGGTACACTTCACCGGGTCGATGAAGTACGACACCAGAGCCTTGCACACCCCGGCCGGGCAGCGCTTCTGTTCAATGTGCGCGACGTACTCATCGCGAAAGTACTTGATGGTGCTCATCACCGGATTGGGCGCCGTCTGACCCAGGGCGCAGAGCGACGCATCCCTCACGACATCGGATATGTCCTCCAGCAGCTCGATGTCGCCATTCTCGCCCTTACCAGCGCAGATCCTCTCCAGCACGTCTGCCATCTGCTCTATGCCTGCGCGGCAGGGTATGCACTTGCCGCAGGACTCATCGGCGAGGAAGTTGGTGAAGTACCTGGCGATATCCACCATGCAGGTGTCCTCGTCCATCACAATCATGCCGCCGGAGCCCATCATGGAGCCGGCCCTGGTCAGCTCATCGAAGTCCACAGGCAGGTCGAGCAGGGACTCCGGCAGGCAGCCGCCCGAGGGGCCACCTGTCTGCACAGCCTTGAACTTCTTGCCGCGACGTATGCCGCCGCCGATCTCGTACACAATGTCCCTGAGACTCATGCCCATGGGCACTTCGACAAGGCCGGTGTTGTTCACCTTGCCCACGAGCGCGAAGATCTTCGTTCCTTTGCTACCCGCAGTCCCGACGCTGGTGAACCAGTCGGCGCCCCTGTTTATGATGAGGGGCACGTTGGCCCAGGTCTCCACGTTGTTCAGGTTGCTCGGCCTTTCCCATATCCCGCTAACAGCCGTGCGGATGTACTTGGGCCTGGGCTCGCCAACCATGCCTTCGATGGCTGTCATCAGAGCGCTGGACTCACCGGACACGAAAGCTCCGGCGCCACGGTGGATGGTCACGTCGAAATCGAAACCGGAGCCCAGTATGTTCTTGCCCAGAAGCCCGTAGCCCCGGGCCTGGCCCAGCGCCGCAGTCAGGTTGCTCACGGCGA
>CAZBET010000081.1:0-7032 GCA_964490995.1 uncultured Dehalococcoidia bacterium | reverse complement strand
CATTCCTTGCTTCTCGGCTATAGGCAGTAGTTCGCTTTCGAAGGCTTTCAGGAAATCGTCCACCTTCCAGGGGAAGACATTGTAGATGAGACGGTAGTAGAGCGTGTTGCCGGTGAAATCCCCCTGCTTCTGCCGTTTCTTGATTTGCCCCGCCGTGGGTGCGAAGGGCAGGCCTTCGAGCAGGCTGTCAAACCACTCGTCGCGGTATCTCAGTCCTGCCCGGTGCCACATCAATCCGTCGCGCTCATGGATGACGAAATTGGACAGGCCTTCGAGCGTGTCGACGCCCTTCGGCAGCTCCGAGAGGAAGAAGGTCTCACGGTGCCGGAAGGCGATCCTGAAGACACCGAGCACGGTCATGTGACGGCTCAACCCGGGTATGAGGTCCGTACCCATGACCTGTATGTACTCGTCCAGCACGCCGGGATAGGGGAAGGTGGTCTCATACAGATAGAGCATGCTTGCGCTGGCTCCTTTCCTCGTCGGGTGCCCCCTCGACACTGCCTGTGGGCGAATCGGCCGAAAGCCCGCGCGTCCCCCTGCGGCTTGCGCCTTTCCGGCTCCGCGACCGGCAGACGATAGAGAAAAACGTCGGTCTCCTTTTATAGCATTTGGGTGCGCTTGTCAAGCATCGTCTGCCATGCGGAGAATTACAGGTCAAACAGCGCGAGTTTGCCCCGTCATGGCGCAGGGGACCTGCGCCCTGCTGAGTGAAGCAGATGGCGGAGCATCTGCGCCATTCTCATCCCGGGCCAGTGACGACGGCGACCCGATAGGCTGGTTCTGCTATAATCGTGGAGACATGCGTTGGGTGGAATGAGCACACCTCCTGGAAGCTGCGGAGCCGCGAGCCCCGAGACTGGACTTTACATTCACTTCCCCTTTTGCCGCCGCAAGTGCAGCTACTGCTCCTTTGTGTCCTTCGAGGGGCGCGAAGCCGACATTCCCGCGTATGTCCAGGCACTGAGAAGGGAGCTCGCGCTGTACCCACCCCATCAGCGAGTGCAAACGATATACTTCGGCGGCGGCACCCCGAGCCTCCTCTCGGCCCGGCAGCTTGCTGAACTTCTGAGGGACGCCCGGTGTCTGTTCGCGGTTGATGGAGCGGCCGAGGTGACCATCGAGGCCAATCCGGGGACTGTTGATGAGGGCTATCTTCGTGCCGTCAGAAGACTCGGGGTGAACAGGCTCAGCCTGGGTGTGCAGAGCCTCGACGATGGCGAGCTTGCGCTGCTGGGCCGCATCCATTCGGCCACCGAGGCGAGAGATGCCGTGCGGTCTGCGCGCGGCGCCGGTTTCACCAACGTGAGCCTGGACTTCATCTACGGGCTGCCGGGCCAGACCTTGCGTAGCTGGGAGGCAACGCTGGGCGAGGCTGTAGCGCTGCGGCCGGAGCACCTGTCCCTCTACCCTCTGAGCTTGGATGACGGCGCGCCCTTGATGAGGACGATTGAACGCGGGGAGCTGCCCGCCACGGACCCTGACATCGTCGCGGCCCAGTACGAGCTGGCCGAGGACTTCCTCGCCCGGCAAGGCTACAGTCACTACGAGCTATCGAACTGGGCCAGGGAGGGCTTCGAGTGCCGTCACAACCTGGTGTACTGGCGGAACGGGCCCTACCTCGCCGCAGGCGTGGCCGCCCATTCGCATGTTGACGGTCATCGTCGAGCCAACACGGACGACCTTGACGTCTATCTCCACGCCACCGCCTGGAACGGGTCAGCCCCGGTCGGCTTCGATGAGGAAATCGGGCCTGAGCTACAGCTATCCGAATCGGTCATACTCAGTCTGAGGCTCACCGAGGGGGTTGGGCTGGAAGATGTCAGGAGGCGGTTCGGCGTGGACCTGCTGAAGCACTACGATCGTGAGGTCGGCGAATTGGTCGGATTGGGGTTGCTGGAGAGAACGGACAGCAGGGTGATGCTCACACGCCGCGGCCGTCTGCTGGGCAACGAGGTTTTCTTGCGCTTCCTGCCAAGAGACGCTCCGGCTGTATCCCTCGGTTGGTCGAGCTGCCAGGGATTGAGGGAGCTAGAAGGTTGACCGGTCACGGCTTGGAGCGGATGCTCCAGCCTACCCATACGGACAAAGCCGGGGGTCTGGGCTGTTCGCCGCTCCCCGCATCCCTTCAACATTGGGGGACAGAGGTGCAGGATGCGTGCTGCCGGGGGCATGGGGGTGTCCCCCATTTTCCCATATCCCGTTAGAATTGGGAGCAAAGGGGGTGGACTAATCACCAGATGGACCAGTCGACCATAAGGAACTTCTGCATCATTGCCCACATCGACCACGGCAAGTCCACGCTGGCTGACCGCCTGATTGAGCTCACGGGCGCCATGCGCAAGGAGGAGATACGTGAGCAGGTGCTGGACAGCATGGACCTGGAGCGCGAACGGGGCATCACCATCAAGGCTAAGGCGATCCGCCTTGCCTATCGCGCCGGTGATGGCCTGACGTACAGGCTTAACCTCATAGACACGCCGGGGCATGTTGATTTCTCCTACGAGGTATCGCGCACCCTTGCCGCCTGCGAGGGGGCAGTGCTGGTAATAGATGCGACGCAAGGCATCCAGGCGCAGACTCTGGCGAACGCGTATCTGGCCATGGAGCGGAACCTGGAGGTCATCCCCGTGCTGAACAAGATCGACCTGGCTGCGGCCGAGCCCGAACGGGTTCTCGGGGAGATTCAGGGTGTGCTCGGGTACAGCCGGGAGCGAGTCCTGCTGATGAGCGCGAAGACAGGGCAGGGTGTGCCGCAGTTGCTCGAAGAGATAGTGCGGCGAGTGCCCCCTCCAAAGGGGAGGGGCGTCCTGCCGCTTCGTGCGCTCATCTTCGACTCACACTATGACCCTTACAAGGGCGTCATCGCCTACGTGCGCGTGGTTGACGGCAACATCGTGACGGGCGGCAATCTCCGTCTGATGAACCAGGCTGCTGACCTGGAGGCCCTGGAGGTGGGCTACTTCGCTCCTGACCCGTGCCCGGTGCGGAAGCTTGCAGCAGGCGACGTTGGCTACATCGCCACCGGTCTCAAAAACGTTCGCCAGTGCCGTGTCGGGGATACTGTGACATCAGCAGTTGGCAGTGCCGAGGAGCCCCTGGCCGGATACCGCCCGGCGAAGCCCATGGTCTTCGCCGGCGTGTACCCCACGGAGCCTGACGACTACCCGCAACTCCGTGACGCCGTGGAGAAGCTCAGCCTGAACGATGCCTCACTCTGGTACGAGCCGGAGTCGAGCCCCCTGCTGGGCCCGGGATTCCGCTGCGGGTTTCTCGGGTTGTTGCACCTCGACATTGTGCGCGAGCGGCTGGAACGCGAGTTCTCGCTGTCACTGCTTGTCACGGCGCCGGGCGTCAGCCTGGAAGCGACGAAGACGAACGGCGAGGTAGTGACGGTGATCAACCCGACCGAGCTGCCATCGGCGACGGAGATCGCAGAGTTGGAGGAACCTTGGGTCAGTATCTCCGTGATCACGCCGTCGAATTACATCGGTCCCCTAATGGATCTGGTGATGGACTGTGGCGGAATCCACAAACACACAGAGTACCTGGGAGACAAGTCACCGGGGGAACTCGGGCCGCGGGTGCGCCTGGAGTATGAGATGCCGCTGCGCTCGATGCTGACGACGTTCTATGACCAGTTGAAGAGCAGGAGCCGCGGCTACGCCTCGCTGGACTACGAGTTCATCGGCTACCGTGGGGCCAGGCTGGTGAAGCTGGACGTTCTGGTGAACGAGGTTCCGGTGGACGCGTTCAGCCGCATTGTCCCGCCGGACAAGGCGTACGAGATCGGCAAGGCCACGATTGCCCGGCTGAAGGAGGTCATCCCGCGCCAACTGTTCAAGGTACCTCTTCAGGCCGCGGTGGGAAGCCGCGTCGTCGCGCGGGCGGACATCCCGGCGAAGCGCAAGGACGTGCTGGCGAAGTGCTACGGCGGCGACGTGACCAGAAAGCGCAAGCTGCTCGAAAAGCAGAGAGAGGGCAAGAGGAAAATGAAGCGGATAGGCAGGGTTGAGGTGCCGAAAGAGGCGTTCCTGGACGTGCTCAAGCTCAACTAGAAAGGCTTCGGGGCGGGTGTGCCGGGTTGGCGGAGGTGGTAAAATAGCGTGAGTCTGAAAGCGCGGCGTGAACCGCTCGTCTTGCGCGGCGAGCGGGAGGGAGACGCATGACTGTCAGGATTGTGACAGACAGCACGAGCGACATACCGGAGCAGGTGGCGGAGGAACTGGGCATCACGGTGGTCCCAGTCTACGTGGTTCTGGGCGGCAAGTCGTACCGTGACAGGGTGGACATCGGTGAAGAGGAGTTCTATAGCAGGCTGAGCCAGAATTCCCTCTTCCCCTCGACTTCGGTACCTTCACCCAGGGACTTCGCCGACGTGTACAACAGGCTGGCCAAGGAAACCGACGAGATTGTCTCCATACACCTCACGTCCAGAGAAAGCGGGACGTACAACTCCGCCATGCTGGCCACAGAACTCGTGGACAAGAAGTGCCGCATCGAGGTCATAGACTCGTTGTCCGTCTCGATGAGCTGTGGGCTCCTGGTGATCGCCGCTGCAAAGGAGGCCCGGGCGGGCGCGGGCATAGACCGAGTCGCTGAGCTTGTGCGGCGCTCTATTCCCCACATGCACCTCCTGATAATGCTGGATACTCTCAAGTACGTGGTCAAGGGGGGACGCCTGGGCAGAACGCAGGGCCTCCTGGGGACGATCCTGAAGATAAGGCCATTGCTGACGCTGCGGGAAGGGGACCTCTCCGTCGCCGGCGTGACACGCACCAGGGTCAAGGCCGTGGCACGCCTCTACGATTTCGTGAAAGGCTTCCCCAGAGTGGAGGAGGTCGCAGTCGCGTACACGACCACGCACGACGAGGCGAAGCTGCTTGCCGACCGCATAAACGCGCTCTTCCCAGAAGTTCCCCTCTACCTGGCCAGAGTCGGCCCCTCGCTGGGAACCCATGCCGGCCCTGGCGCCATGGGCGTGGCCGTCCGGGAATGGGCCGGCGACATCTAGGGCCGCTCCGCAGAGGTCGTGGCGCGCCGCTTCCGGCATTGTTTGACATTCCCATATGAATCTTCTATCCTAGCTGTCAAAGCCGCAAGGAGGTAGGAAGATATGGCCGAGAAGACGGGACTGAAGGCATTGATACCGAGCAAGAAGGCGATAGTGTGGATGGTGATCAGGGGGTTCGGGCAGTTCTTCAGCGTCACGGGTATGGCTGGAATAACGCTGGTGCTGGGCCCGCTGAACGAAATCCTTCTGGATCTGGAGTTCACCCCCATCTTCGAGAGCAAGGGGCTGGCTTTCCTGTTCTGCTTCCTGTTCTGTGTACTGGGGGGTGCTCTGGACTTCTTCGCCAGCCGCAGCCTCAAGGCGCTGGGACACTAGGCGCGTGATCCGGTGACTGGGTCATTAGGCCACTAGGTCGCTGGGTGACTGGGTGATTGGGGTCAGGGCACTCGCAGGACGGCGCCGGTGCTGGCCGAGGTGACCAGGGCTGAGTACCGCTTGAGGTAGCTCTTGACCTCCCTCTTCAACGGTGGCGGCGACCACCGGGAGAGCCTCGCCTGTATCTCCTCTTGGGACAGCCTGACATTCAGCGTCCTGCCGGGGATGTCGAAATCGATGACGTCCCCCTCCTGGACGACAGCGAGGGGGCCGCCGGCCATAGCTTCGGGAGATATGTGCCCGATGGCAGCCCCGCTGGTGGCTCCTGAAAACCTGCCATCCGTGACCAGAGCCACGTCCCCCTCCAATCCCATGCCCACTATGGAGAGTGTCGCGACTATCATCTCCCTGAATCCGGGGCCGCCCTTGGGCCCCTCATACCGTATGACCACAACGTCGCCCTTGTTAATCTTGCCCCCTGCGATGGCCTCCACCGCCTCCTCCTCCAGCTCGAAGACCCTCGCCGGCCCCCGGTGCTTCAGCATCTCAGGCCTCACCGCTGCCTGCTTGACCACAGCTCCTTCAGGCGCAAGGTTCCCGTAGAGGATTGCCAGCCCCCCCTCGCGATCGTACGGGTTCTCGATGCTCCTTATGACGTCCTCGCCGACCCTCTCGGCGCCTTCGATGGCCTGTGCCATGGTCTGGCCGCTGACCGTTAGTGCATCCAGATGGAGAAGCCCCTTCTTTGAAAGCTCCTTCATCACCGCGCCGAGGCCACCGGCGCGATACAGGTCGTCCATGAAGTGCGGGCCCGAGGGGCTCAAGTTGCACAGGCGCGGAGTTGTGCGGCCCATCTGATCGAACAAGTCCAGGTCGATCTGTACGCGCGCCTCATGCGCCAGCGCCATCAGGTGCAGGATCGTGTTCGAGCTGCCGCCTATGGCCATGTCGACCCTGATGGCGTTCTCGAAGGCCCTCCTGGTAAGGATTTGCGAGGGCCTCACCTCGCTCCTCCACAGCTCCATAAGCGCCACGCCTGTTCGCTTCGCGAGCGCGCGGCGTTTGCCGTAGACAGCGGGTATGCAGCTATTCCAGGGCAGGGCGAGTCCGAGCGCCTCCGCCATGCACGCCATGCTGTTCGCGGTGTAAAGACCCGGGCATGAGCCACAGCCTGTCAGCTCAAATAGGAGGGCACCTGGGCGCTCCTCGCCGAATGTTTGAGCCAGCATCGGCCCACCGTTGATTATGATGGCGGGTACATCGAGCCTCGCCGCAGCCATCATCATCCCCGGTGTGATCTTGTCGCAGCCGGTCACCAGCACCATGGCGTCCAGGGCGTGAGCCTCCATCATGGCCTCTATGGAATCGGCTATGAGCTCCCGGCTGCTCAGCGGGTAGCACATCCCCGCGTGGCCTATCGTGATGCCATCGCAGATGGCGATGGTGGGGAACTCGAAGGGCGTCCCCCCGGCGGCGATAACCCCCTCCCTGGCTGCCTTCGCGATCTCATCGAGATGGATGTGCCCAGGCACCAGTTCGTTCTGAGAGTTGACGATGGCCACCATCGGCCTCTCCATCTCCTCATTTGTCCTGCCGATAGCGTCCCAGAACATCATCCTCGTCCTGACATCATCGCTCCTCAT
>CAZBET010000080.1:0-7107 GCA_964490995.1 uncultured Dehalococcoidia bacterium | reverse complement strand
ATCAACAAGGTGATGATCATCGGTTCCGGCCCTATCATCATCGGCCAAGCCTGTGAGTTCGACTACTCGGGCACACAGGCCTGCAAGGCTCTGAGAAAGCTCGGCTATCAGATCGTTCTCGTTAATTCGAATCCCGCCACGATCATGACCGACCCGGGCATGGCGGACGTCACCTACATTGAGCCCCTCAACCTCGAGAGCATAACCAGAATCATTGAAAAGGAGCGTCCCGATGCCCTGCTGCCCAACCTCGGTGGGCAGACCGGCCTGAATCTGGCATCAGAGCTGGCCAGGGCGGGAGTCCTTGAGAAGTACGGCGTGAAAGTCATCGGCGTAAACGTTGATGCCATCGAGCGTGGGGAGGACCGCCAGGTCTTCAAGCAGACCATGCAGCGGCTCGGTATCGACATGCCCAGAAGTGATGTCGCCTACACCATCGAGGAAATGGAGGCAATCGCCGGGAGGCTCGGATTGCCGGTTGTGCTCCGCCCCGCCTACACCATGGGCGGCACGGGCGGCGGCTTGGTCTACAACCCAGAGGAATTGCGTACGGTGGGAAGCCGGGGGCTGGCCGCTAGTCTGGTGAAACAGGTGCTCGTCGAGGAATCGGTCCTTGGGTGGGAGGAACTGGAGCTGGAGGTGGTGCGAGACGCCAAAGGCCAGAAGATCACCGTCTGCTTCATCGAGAACGTAGACGCCATGGGCGTGCACACTGGAGATTCGTACTGTGTAGCGCCCATGTTGACCATAGACCCTGAGCTACAGCAGCTTCTTCAGAAGTACTCCTACGATATCGTCGATGCCATCGAGGTCATCGGCGGCACCAACATTCAGTTCGCCCACGACCCGGAAACCGGACGGGTGGTGGTCATCGAAATCAACCCGCGAACCTCTCGTTCCTCGGCGCTGGCATCGAAGGCGACGGGCTTCCCCATCGCCATGGTGTCCGCCATGCTGGCCGGCGGCCTGACACTGGATGAGATCCCCTACTGGCGCGAGGGGACGCTGGAGAAGTACACGCCTTCCGGCGACTACGTGGTGGTCAAGTTCTCCCGCTGGGCCTTCGAGAAGTTCAAAGGTGTGGAGGACAAGCTGGGCACCCAGATGCGCGCTGTGGGCGAGGTCATGAGCATCGGGAAGAACTACAAAGAGGCCTTTCAGAAAGCGATACGCTCTCTGGAGAACCGGCGACATGGTCTAGGTTTCGCGAAGGATTTCCACGACAAAACGTTGGAAGAGTTGATGCGCATGCTCCGCGAGCCTAGCAGCGAGCGGCAGTTCATCATGTATGAAGCGCTGCGCAAGGGCGCCCCAGTCAACGACCTCTACCGCAGGACCTACATCAAACCCTGGTTTATCCAGCAGATGAAGGAGCTGGTGGAGGTGGAGGAGAAGCTATTGCAGTACAAAGGCACGCTGCCCCCCGACCACCTTCTAGTGCAAGCGAAGAAGGACGGCTTCGCCGACAAATACCTGTCCCAAATCCTCAGTGTGCCGGAACCCAGTATTCGAGCCAGACGAACCGCTCTGGGTGTTGTGGAGGGATGGGATGCGGTGCCGGTGAGCGGCGTGGAAAATGCCGCCTACTACTACTCCACTTACAACGCGCCGGACAGGGTGGGGGTCAGCAAGGCACGGAAGGTCATGGTTCTCGGCGGCGGCCCCAACCGCATCGGTCAGGGTATTGAGTTCGACTACTGCTGCGTACATGCCGCCTTCACCCTGCGCGATGAGGGCGTTGAATCCATCATGGTGAACTGCAACCCCGAGACCGTTTCAACGGACTATGACACCTCCGACAAGCTCTACTTCGAGCCGCTGACCGTCGAGGATGTTCTTCAGATCTATCAGAAGGAGAAGCCTGAGGGCGTCATCTGCCAGTTTGGAGGCCAGACGCCGCTCAACATAGCAGCCGAGCTTGAGGCCGCCGGGGTGAAGATTCTCGGCACGAGCGTGGAGGCCATCGACCTTGCCGAGGACCGCGACCGGTTCCGCAAGGTCATGAAGGAAATGGGGATACCTGAGCCCGAGTCCGGCATGGCCAGCAACCTGGACGAAGCCGTGGCCATTGCCGGAAAGATCGGCTATCCACTCATGGTCCGCCCGTCATACGTCCTCGGAGGGCGAGCGATGGAGGTGGTTCATGACGATGAGATGCTGCGGAAATACGTCATGGCCGCCGTGGACATATCGCCCGAGCGCCCCATCCTGATTGACAAGTTCCTTGAGAATGCCATCGAGACCGAGGCCGACGCTCTCTCCGATGGGACCGATGCCTTCGTTCCGGCTATCATGGAGCATATCGAACTCGCCGGGGTTCATTCCGGGGACTCCGCCTGCGTGATACCGCCGGTCCACATCCCACGGAAGCACATCGCCACCATTGAGGACTACACCAGGAAAATCGCGCTGCATCTGAACGTAGTGGGCCTGATAAATATCCAGTATGCCATCTGCAATGACACGGTGTACATCCTGGAGGCGAACCCGAGGGCGAGCCGGACCGTGCCGCTGGTGAGCAAGGTCTGCAACATCCCCATGGCGCGTGTCGCCACACAACTGATACTGGGCAAGAAATTGAAGGACCTCGGGGTGCGGCGCAGGCCAATTCCGCATTTCGGTGTCAAGGAGTCGGTCTTCCCCTTCAACATGTTCCCTGAGGTAGACCCGGTGCTGGGTCCGGAGATGCGCTCGACCGGAGAGGTGCTGGGCATGGCTGACAACCCGGGCCTGGCGTTCTACAAGGCGCAGGAAGCGGCCAAACAGCACCTGCCGGACAAGGGCACGGTGCTCATCACCGTGGCCGAGCCGGACCGAGCGGGCGCGCTGGAAGTGGCTCGGGCCTTCTCAGGATTGGGCTTTGCCATCAAGGCTACGGTGGGAACCAGGGAGTTCCTGGGTGCCCAAGGCGTCGGGTCGGAGCCTATTCTGAAGCAGCACGAGGGCCGTCCGAACATAACTGATGCCATCAAGAACGGTGAGATCCAGCTCATCGTGAACACGCCGAGCGGCCGGCTGAGTGCCGAAGACGACTCTTACATCAGAAAGGCGGCGATCAAGCACGGCGTAACCTATATCACGACCACCAGGGCAGCGCTGGCTGCCGCCGAGGGGATCGCCGCCCATCGGAAGGGGCGCGGCACGATCAAGAGCCTTCAGGAGTACCACGCAGACATCCTGCGTGGCTCTGGCGTCGGATAGATTGCCGCGACAGCGGCGGTGCCGAACAATGTAGGGGCGCATGGCCATGCGCCCACGGGGGGTGGGGATCGCGGGCTGTAGGAGCGTTCGGGTACACACCCCTGAATCCCCTCTCGAGAGGGGACTGAGGGGTGCCGCTGCGGCGTGCCGCTGCGGCGTGCGCCGCAGACATGGTCGCAGAAAAGGCATGCGGGTTGGCTGAATCGAATGAGATTGATTAGCGCACGGGTGACAGCTACGCGCGAGGTATGGCCCGGCGTCTACCTCCTGTGGGCCCGGGCCCCTGACATCGCGGCGATTGCCCGTGCCGGCCAGTATGTGATGGTGCGCTGCGGCGAGGGGGTGGAGATGCCGCTGAGGAGGCCGCTGAGCTTGCATCGGATAGAGGGTGAGAGTCTGGCTCTCCTTTTCGCGGTCGTCGGGAGGGGCACGGAATGGCTGTCGCAGCGCAGGGAAGGGGACAGCATCGATCTTTTCGGGCCGCTGGGCAATGGATTCCAGGTCTATCCGTCGTCGCGGAAGCTCCTGCTTGTCGCCGGTGGGCTGGGGATCGCTCCGCTCATGGCTCTTGCCGAGCATGGGGCCGCGTCGGGCCGCTCGGTCACTCTGCTCGTTGGGAACAAGAACGGCTCCCTCATCTACCCGACGGGCCTGCTGCCCTCCGGCATCAAGGTTGTCATCGCCACCGAGGACGGCTCTCTGGGCAGGAAAGGCATGGCTACCGACATCCTGCCCGAACTGCTTCCGGAAACGGATCAGGTCTTCGCCTGCGGCCCACTTCCCATGTACCGGAAGATGGCCGGGATGAAGGAACTGAAAGGAAAGCGAACCCAGGTACTTGTCGAAGCGGTGCTGGGCTGCGGAGTCGGCGCCTGTCTGAGCTGCACTATCGAGACGAAGCAAGGCCGGAAGCACGTGTGCAAAGACGGCCCCGCTTTCGACCTGAGCGAGGTGCTGTGGGACAAAGCAGTAGCGCCTCCCGCAGGGAGGCGCTACTGAAGACGTATCTCGGTGTTCAGAAGCGTTTCGGCCCTGGTTCGACCATTTGCGTCGCCCGTCTGGGCCGAGGGCGCATAGCCATGCGCCCCTACATTCTGTCCTTCCCAGGCTTGCCTAAATCCACCTCACCTTCGAGGGAAGGGAGACAGTCGCCTTACCCGGCATCGTCTCCTCGCCTCTCTGGTTCACGGTCTTGATCTCGATCTCCACCAGATACTCGTCGCCCTCGTGGTACTTCTTGGCGACCGTCCCGCCGACGAACTGCGTATCGCCGAAAACATTGAAGAGGATGCAGCGGGCGCTCAGCTTCTTCATGAAGCCCTCGTCGCCCATCCAGTTGGTGATGACGTGTCCTGCCCAGCAGAACCTCTGCATGCCCAGGTCGTAAGCTACGGGCACGCCTATGGCGTCTGACTTATCCGACTCATAGTGGACATCCGCCATCGGCTCGAGTATGCCTGACTTGGCGTCTTTGATGCCCCACTTGGGATGCCGCTTCATGTACGTGCGGCGTATGCGGTGCGCACCCTGGCCGCCGCCGATGCCGACCCAGAACTCCACCATGTCGGTCTGGCCCAGCGGCCCCTTGGTGACGGGCGTCACTGGGTCGCCCACATTCACATCTTCCCAGAAGCGGGGATTCGCTCCCCTGACCTCTTCCTTCTCGTATGACTCATCGACCTTCTGCATTTCCTCTGCGGTGTACTTGTACTTCGTTATGCCGGCGTACTTGCCCTTCTCCTTGGCCTGCTGTCTCTCGACCCGCATGGTCTCGCGTTTCTGCGTGCCGACAACCTCGCCTCTCTGGTTGTAGTATACGGTCCTGCCGATCTGAAGGAACTGGCGTCCTCCCATCTTGCCGTGCTTCTCTATCAGGTCAATGGGGTAGTCGACGCAGGTGAGCTCATCGTTGATATGGACAGCCTTGTGCCACTCCCAGTTGCAGCCGCAGTAGAAGGCGTGCACCCCGGGCAGCCCCTCCATCCCCTGGGGGCAGGCCACCGCATAGAGGAACGTGGGTGGCGCAATGATATGGCCCCATCTGGTCCTCGTGGCGTATTCCGGGTTGCGGTACAACGGGTTGTCGTCGCCTATGCCGTTGCAGAACTGTCTTATAGCATCCTTGGAAGCAGCCTCGTTCTGCCGGATCATGTAGTAGGGCACGCCGAACTTGGCCCGCATCTTCGCCAGGCCTTCGTCGGTTATCTTGCCAAAGGTCACTTCCGGCTTCTCTGCTATCGCCATTCTCCGGTCTACCTCCTTGATTCTCTTGCCGTCCAAACGTGTATTATAGCATGAGGCGGCTTCATTCTCCAATTGGGTTGCGTGGACGGAATCGGCCGGGGGAAGACTCTATTGCATGACGGCGAACATCACAGCGGTGACCTGACTACGATGGTCTGCTCCCGCCTGGGACCGACCGAGATCAGGCTTGCCCGGCAACCGATGAGCTCCTCTATCCTTCGCACGTAGGCTTGAGCCTCGGAAGGGAGTTTCCGGAAGCTGCGGATGTCCCTGGTGGGGCATTGCCAGCCGGGCAGTTCCTCATAGACCGGGCGGCACTTCTCAAGCAGGGCAGCGCAGGCCGGGGGCCGGTGGTACATCACGCCGTCCACCTCATAGGCTGTGCAGACCTTGATGAAGGAGAAATCGTCCAGAATGTCGAACCGTGTGATGGCTACGGAAGTGAAGCCATTGACCTCCGCCGTAAAACGGCCGACAACGGCATCGAACCAGCCGCACCTGCGCGGGCGCCCGGTGGTAGTGCCGTACTCATGGGCTTTCTCCCTGATCCGCTTGCCGTTCTCATCGTGGAGTTCAGTCGGCATGGGCCCGCCTCCCACCCTGGTGGTGTAGGCCTTGAAGACCCCGACAACCCTCTTGATCCTGGCGGGGCTCACGCCCAGTCCCAGTGATATGCCGCCGGCCACGGTGGAGGTTACGTAGGGGTAGGTGCCGAAGTCGAGGTCGAGCATGGAACCCTGCGCGCTTTCGAAGAGCACCCACTCATTCCTCTTGAGAGCTTCCTCTATCATGACCTCGGTCTCGCGGACAAACGGGGCCAGCCGCTCCCCGTAGCGTGAGTATGTCTCGTACGTTTCATCCAGCGAAAGGGGTGCGGCGCCGTACAGCTTGGTCAGGACATTGTTCTTGTATTCCAGCACGGTGCTCAGCCTCTTGCGAAAGGCCGCTCTGTCGAGCAGGTCGCAGACACGGATACCCATGCGGGACGTCTTGTCGACGAAGGCCGGGCCGACACCCTTGCGGGTAGTGCCTATCGCCCCCTTCCCTCGTGCCTCCTCCTCGAGGCCGTCGAGGAGTATGTGATAGGGCATAATCAGGTGGGCGCGGTCGCTGAGGAACAGGTTCCTCGCGCTGACGCCGTGTTGCTCCAGGTTCTCGATCTCACCGAGCAGCACAGCAGGGTCGACGACCACACCGTTGCCGATGATGCAGGTCGCATCCGGATAGAAGATACCCGACGGGACCAGGTGCAGGCCGAATTCACCGAATTGGTTGACGACGGTATGGCCGGCGTTGTTGCCTCCCGAGAATCTGGCAACGACCCTGACCTTTGCGGCGACCATATCCACAATCTTGCCTTTTCCTTCATCCCCCCATTGCCCGCCCATTACGATGATTGCTGGCATTCTTCACAACCCCTTTGCCCCGTTTTTTCCGATACTGGCAACGGCTATCATGGCCTTGGCACAGCCGTGTTTCACATCCGCATCGGCAGACGCCAGGTCTGCCAGATTGAATTCACCCGTCGGACTCCTCAAGATTCCTGCTTCCTCATGATGTAGAAGCCGTAGCCGTAGTACTGAGAGTACTTCCTGAACACATCGATCTCCAACTGAAACGAGTCAAATATTGCCTGCGCCTTCTCATTGTTTTGGTACTTGC
>CAZBET010000079.1:4318-7158 GCA_964490995.1 uncultured Dehalococcoidia bacterium | reverse complement strand
TACCACCAACGTTGCGCTAACAGTCGAGAAGATGAAGATCAACAACGGGGACGTCAACGATGCCAAAGCCGGGGACTCCGTGGGAGTCAAGGTCCCGGACAGAGTGCGGCCCGGGGACCACGTGTTCAAGGTCACTTGATGGGACTATCCGGAGGCAGGCGGAGCGTTTGCAGGCAAGCCCTTGTTGGCCCTAGGAGCCGGATATGGCCTTGCCCAAGTTCGCCATCTCGATTGCGTGCAGCGCAGCTTGGGAGCCGTAGTTGCCTGCCTTCGTCCCGGCCCTCTCTATGGCCTGCTCCAGGGTATCCGCAGTGACCACACCCAGGATGACCGGCAGCCCGGTGTCAAGCCCCACCTTCGCAATGCCTTTCGTAACCTCGGTCGCAATGTAGTCGAAATGAGGCGTTCCGCCGCGGATCACGGCACCAAGGCAGATGATCGCGTCGTATCTCCCCGAGTCGGCCATCTTCTTGGCAATCAGCGGTATCTCAAATGACCCGGGCGTCCACGCTACGTCCACGTCTGCGTCTTTGACCCCGTGGCGCGACAGCGCATCCTGTGCGCCATCCAGCAGCTTGCTCGTAATGAACTCATTGAACCGTGAGACCACTATGCCGAACTTCAGGCCTTCCCCGACGAGCTTGCCCACATAACGCTTGGCCAAAGTTCACCTCCCCGAAATTTCATTTGAAATCCCAATCTCCAATTTCTAAATCCTAAACAACATCAAATTGCCCAAATTCAAATGCTCGAAACCCTTTGAGTCCTGTCATTGGGATTCTGAATTTGTTTGGGATTTCGTGCTCCGGGTTTGGGATTTTGTCTTTGAGAATACCTATGGCCAACTCCGACTAGCCATCCAGCTTCAGCAGATGGCCCATCTTCGTGCGCTTGGTCTCCAGGTACCTGGCGTTCTGCGGATTGGGCTTGCACACTATAGGCACCGTCTCCACCACTTTCAGTCCATACCCCTCAAGCCCGATCACCTTGCGCGGGTTGTTGGTCAGCAGTCTGATCTCGCGCACACCGAGGTCTGCCAGGATTTGCGCTCCGATGCCGTAGTCGCGCAGGTCGCTGCCAAAGCCCAGCGCCTCATTGGCCTCAACGGTGTCCAGCCCCTGGTCCTGGAGAGCGTAGGCGCGGATCTTGTTGTGCAGCCCGATGCCGCGTCCCTCCTGACGCATGTACAGAAACACTCCTCTCCCTTCGCTGGCGATCGCCTTCATGGCAAGGTCGATCTGCTCACCACAGTCACAGCGCATGCTGTGAAACACATCGCCGGTGAGGCACTCGCTGTGCACACGGACCAGCACGGGGCGGTCTCCGTCCATCTCACCTCTGACAAGGGCTACGTGCTCGTCGGCATCTATTGCGCTCCTGTAGGCCACAGCCAGGAAATCCCCGTACCTGGTGGGCAGGTTCGCTTCAGCCACTCGCTGAATCAGCCTCTCATGCTGGCGGCGGTACGCAATGAGCTGCGCTACGCTCACGATCTTGATCCCGTGCCCGGCCGCCATCTCCTCGAGTTCCGGCAGCCGTGCCATGGCGCCGTCATCGCTCATGATCTCGCAGATAACGCCAGAAGGATAGAGCCCGGCTATCCTTGCCATGTCCACCACAGCCTCAGTGTGACCCGCCCGCACCAGGACCCCGCCGTCCCTGGCCCTCAATGGGAACATATGACCCGGGCGCGACAGGTCCTCGGCCTTGGCAGCAGGATCCAGCAGTACCTTCACAGTGGATGCCCGGTCGTGCGCCGAGATGCCGGTCGTGACGTTGTGCTTGGCTTCGACTGAGACAGTGAATGGGCTGGCGAACTTCGACGTGTTCTCCTGAACCATCATCGGGATTCTCAACTCGTCCAGCCGCTGCGCGGTCATCGCTATACATATGAGACCGCGGCCATGCTTGGCCATGAAGTTGACCGCTTCGGGCGTCACCTTCTCCGAAGCGATGGCCAAGTCGCCTTCGTTCTCACGAGCTTCATCATCGACGATGATTACGAACTTGCCCGCCCTTATGTCGTCCAGTGCTTCCCGAATCGTTGCCAGCGCCATGCTCGAACCTCTGCAAATCATGTGCCTACGAAACCATGCTCAGCGAGGAAGTCAACACCTATCCCTGGCTTCCTCGCCGCCTGCATTCTCTCTACGTATTTGGCCATTATGTCAACCTCAAGGTTGACCACATCCCCCGGTTTCCTGTGCAGAAGCGTGGTATGCTGCTGTGTAAAGGCAACCAGGGAGACCGAGAAGGAGGATGCATCGCAACTCGTGACGGTGAGGCTGACCCCATCGACGGCGACATAGGCTTTCTCGACCAGGTAGCGCGCTACCTCCGGGGGAGCTGCGACCTTCATGAGCAGCGCCTGGCCCTCGGGTACGACCGACACTATCTTGCCTGTCCCGTCCACGTGCCCCTGAACGAAGTGCCCGCCGAAACGCCCGTTTGCGGGGAGAGCCCTCTCCAGATTGACCCCCCGCCCGGGAACTAGCGCGCCGAGGCTGGTGCGCCGCAGCGTCTCGGCCATTACGTCCACCGAGAAGGTGTTGCCACTGATGTCGGTGACCGTCAGGCAGGCGCCGTTGACCGCTATGCTGTCTCCCACCCTGGTCCCCTTGAGCACCTCGCTGCCCGCTACGGTGAGCTTCCCCGGCCTGATAGACTTGACGACCCCGACTTCCTCAACAATGCCCGTGAACACGTGCTCGCCCCGATAGCTCCTCTCGCCCTTCGTCAAGGCTGGAAAGCCTTTCCCACGGGCCCATCACATGGGGGAGCCTTCCCCACAGGCCCATCACGTGGGAGGGCCTTTCCAGGCCCGGTCATCGGCCTCTGCG
>CAZBET010000079.1:0-4218 GCA_964490995.1 uncultured Dehalococcoidia bacterium | reverse complement strand
CCCACAGGCCCATCACGTGGGAGGGCCTTTCCAGGCCCGGTCATCGGCCTCTGCGCAGCCCCACGATTAGGGCCATTCTATCATCTGGCCCGCTACGATGCAACTTCGCGCCCGAGCCCATCCTATGAGACCAGCAGACTGTCTGCGTAGCGAACGAGCGAAGGGGGCTGGCCCGAGGCTCCGCCTCGGGCCAGCCCCCTTCCACACCTGACACGTCGCCACAGCGTGATGATTACTGAATGTCGAACGCCATCTGCACAGTGACGGTTATCTCAGTCTCCCCAGGGCTGATGGGAGTCGTCCCTCCCGCCCTGTCAGCCATGTAAGCGACCGGAACTGGTGGCGGCACGGAAGCGCTTTCTGACATGTAGGTGAGCCTACCAAGAGTGACATTGCCCAGCTTGGCCATCTGCTGCGCCTTGGCCTGCGCGTCAGCTACGGCCTTCACGCGAGCCACGCTCTGGTACGGCGTCGGGTCATCCACGTTGAAGCTAATGCCCTGGACCCGCGTGAGATTGCCACCCGCCTCAGCCACGGCGTCCACGACGATGCCGGCCTTGCTGGTGTCTCTGACCTTCGCCGTCACCATGTTGGTAACCATATAGCCAACGATGATCTGCTCGTTCGAATCGTCAACCCACTTCGTCACCGGCCAAATGCTGTACACCTGGGTCTGTATGTCCTTTGAGGAAACCCCGTTGGCGCTGAGCGCACCCATCACCGAGTTCATCGCCGCAGTTGCATCGCCCTGCGCCTGCTTCACGGTGCTTGCCTGGGCCTCCACACCCAGTTGCAGAATAGCGACATCGGGGTCCGCGGTGGTCTTGCCGGTGCCGGACACCCAAATCCCCGTCTGCGAGTTGCCACTCGACCCCGTGGAGCCGGTGGATGCGCATCCGCCGAGCAGCAGAGCCAACGCCAGCACGAGACACACCAGCAGGACCATGAATGCCCCAAGAACCGACTGCTTCTTCACCATCAATCTCCTTCTTATGCCTGGTGCTCAGACCTTTCGCCAAAGGGCCCACGACCGGACATCTGGGGTGATCACCTGCTCAAAGCGAGGAGCGCCCGCCTTCTCACCGCGCCCTCACCCGGGCTCTCCGGTTCCAGGTCGTGTACACGGTGGCGGTCAGCAGCCCAAACGCGACCACACCGAGGCCGACCTCGATCTGGCGCGCCGGCCAGCCTGTCGCCCCAGCCCCCTCGGCGCCCCCACGAACTGTCACATCACGACTGATATTCGCCGCTGAAGGTGTTGCGGAAGACTCATCGGCGCCCATGGCGGCGCTAAGGCCGGGGATCACAGTAGAGGATGGTGACGGCGAAGCGCCCGGCACAGTCTCAGCCTTCGCGGTCATCGGCTGCGGCAGAAAGCCGCCGGCCCTCGCTCTATCACTGTCGATAACCGCACCGGTCACCGATATCCCGGTGTTGACCGCGCCGTCCTCAGTCACAATCCTGATCTCGCCGCTGGGCTTCATCCGTACGTTCGCGGGCACCAGCGACTCGTCGTAGACGTAGAAGCTGCCGTCCTGCGTCACCGCCACACCCGGCACCAGCGACTGGCTATAGCCCGTGGGGATCGTGGAGGGCGGCTTGCCTGGCGAGAGCATGGTCTGGGTGGTTGGCGTGGCCAACCCACCGCTTCTGTCAACCGCTACCGGCCCGGGAACGAGCTGGAGCAGGTCGACCGCGAGCACCATTGCCAGAACGAAGACCGCGACAGCGGTTGCGGGACGGAGCCAGCGCAGCCTTTGTGCAGCCGGTGCGCCTACCCGCTCGGTCTCCGGCCGTCTCACGGCAAATGACCTGGGCACCGGCACCGCCGGCACTTCGTGAAGCAACTGCACCGTCATTCGCAACGATGCCAGTTCCTGCGAGCAAGCCGCGCACGTCTCCAGATGCCGCTCGACCGCCTGCCGCTGCGCATCGTTGAGGCGCTTGTCAATATACTCGGACAGCATGCCCCGCACTCCGCGGCATCCTGCCTTCGTTCCCCATCCAAACATAGCCACAAAACCCCTTCTACTTATCTTGACGGAACTGGGAAGGCAAAAGTTCCTTGCGCTGTAGCAGGTAGTCCCTCAGCCGGGATCGCCCCCTGTTAAGCCGCGACTTCACCGTGCCCAGTGAAGCACCGGTCGTCTGAGAGATCTCCTCGTAGCTAAACCCCTGAATGTCGGAAAGGATCACCACCAGGCGCTGGTCCTCCGGCAGGCAAGACAACCCTTCGCTGAGAAACCGGCCCAGTTCCCGTCGCAGCGTGTACTCCTCCGGGGATTCAGCATCGTCCACTGGATGAGCGGCGTCCGACTCCTGCAACATACTGTCTAGAGACGTGATGCGCGCTCTCCGCGCCGCCCTCATCTTGTCGTGGCAGGAGTTCGCAGCGATTCGCAGAATCCAGGCCTTGAAGCTGCCACCGCGGAACCTTGAGACGCCCCTATACGCTGAGATGAACGTATCCTGCGTCGCATCCTCGGCCGCCTGCACGTTCCCCAGCATCCGCAAGGTGACGTTGTATACCAAGCGTTGGTACTGTTCAACCAGAAGGTTGAAAGCGTCGATATCGCCATCCTTACATCTCCCGATCAGTTCCTGCTCATCCATCGACGCCCTGCTTACAAGGCAAAACGGCCCCCACTCGCTTGACCTCGGAACAGCGCTGAACGTATCCTCAACTGGGGCCGGGGGGCAGCCGCCCTGATTCTACCACAGTCGGCTCGTGCAATCTAACACGGTCACACCGTCACAACGTCGCCCCAGGGTTGCCCCCGGCCCCTGATCGCCGCCCTCATCGGGTCTCTCAGACCCGCACCCGTCCACATATGAGGACGAGCCCGAGTTTCCGCCGGTTCCCCTTCACGGCCGACATGGCGAAGGCCCACAGATCGACGCTTCGTCGCCGATCGGGGGCTCACGCGGGGAAAATAGGGGGTTGTCGTGGTTGAGTTGCTGTTCTGGACGTGCGGAGCCGGCGGCGGACGCGCCACCTCGGCGGGGGCAGCAATCCAATGCCAGCGCTCTGTGCGGCTACAGGGTGATCGGCTGTCCCGGGGGGGCGCACGTGGACTGGCTGGGCTCTATGTAGAGGTATTCGAGGCCCTTGTCTCGCATGACACGGACCAGCTTGCGCAACTGCTCCTGCTGCTCCGCCGTGAGGCCCGAAGCGAAATCCCTGATTAATTCCTTCATTATTTCCACCCCGGGCCCGACGAGCTGCTGCGCCTTAGGGGTCATCTTGATTTCTGTGTAGGGCTTGCCCTTGCGCTTCGGTATCCTTCTGACCAGGCCTTCCTTTTCCATTCTGTTGAGCAATCCGGCTATGCTCTGGTTCTCTCGGAACAGGAGCCGGGCTATCTCGGCGGGAGTCAAGGTGCCAGGGAAGTCGCGGCATGCCCAGAGGACCGCCAGCTTCTCCGGTGTCAGTCCCAGCTTGGCGACTTTCATCTCGCTCGCCTTGTTGACCGCAGTCCACGCCTGGCGAAGCATGGCGAAGGTTGTGAAGGCAGGTTCGGCGAACTCGAACTCGTACATCCCTTTCCTCCTCGGCGATTGTGAATTTGTACACGTATTGACAAACGATGGTGGCAACTCCCTGCCGCCGCGCTTATTCTAGTACGTATGCGACAGGCTGTCAACTGCGTGTGCGAATCTGCAGAGGACGCCTGGGTGATACCTTTGAGCCCCAGAATGCCCGTCGTCTCGAGGTATGAGCGCACAGCGGCCGTGCCCCTGCTTTGGCGCCACCCGGGCTTCAGACGCGGACCCGGCGCAGTTCCTCGGGTTTGGTGCACCTCATCAGCGCTTCCTCCAAAGGGACCTTGCGTGTGCGGACAAGCTCCTCGAGGGCCTGGTCCATGGTCTGCATCTCGAACTGCCGTCCGGTCTGAAGGTATGTGGGGATCTGCTCGGTCCTGCGTTCCCGTATCAGGTTCCGTATGGCTTCAGTGCCGATCATTATCTCGAAGGCCGCTATCCTGCCTCTGCCCCCGAGTCGGGGGAGAAGAGTCTGTGACAGCACGGCCTCCAGCACCAGCGACAACTGGAACCGGATCTGCTGCTGCTGGTATGGAGGGAAAACGTCGACTATGCGGTCGATGGTCTGAGGCGCGCTGGATGTGTGGACGGTGCTCAGCACCAGGTGGCCCGTCTCGGCAGCGGTTATCGCGGTGGATATGGTCTCCAGGTCGCGCATCTCGCCGACAAGGATCA
>CAZBET010000078.1:0-7305 GCA_964490995.1 uncultured Dehalococcoidia bacterium | reverse complement strand
ACATTCATGTCTGTGGCGATCTTGCGGTAACCGTGAAGAATGGTGCTGTGGTCTCTACCGCCGAGTTCCCTCCCGATCTGGGTCCAGGAGAACTGGAGCTCCTCCCTGAGAAGGTACATAGCCACCTGGCGGGCCACGGATAGCGGCTTGTCCCGTTTCTTGCCCTGAAGCGAGTCAGCGGGGAGCCCGTAGAAGGTCGTCACTGCATTCAGGATCACAGCCGAGGTTAGAGTCCGCTTATGGGCGTCCGTGGTTATCTCGGCGAGCGCCTGAGTGACGAGGTCGGCCGTCAGGGGTTCTTTGATGAGCCGGGAGTACGCTAGCACGCGGTTCAGCGCCCCCTCAAGCTCCCTGATGTTCTTCTGGATGCGCCGTGCAATCTGGTCAAGGACCTCGACCGGCACCTCTGTCTTCTGCTCCTCCGCCTTCTTCTGGAGGATGGCGATCCTGGTCTCCAGGTCGGGGGGCTGCATGTCAACAATCAGTCCCCATTCAAAGCGGGAGCGCAGCCTGTCCTCCAGCAGCGTCAGTGACTTCGGCGGCCGGTCGCAGCTAATCACGATCTGGCTGCTTGCGTTGTGAAGGTCGTTGAAGGTATGGAACAGGCACTCCTGCGTCTGCTCCTTGCCTGCGATGAACTGGATGTCATCGAGCAGCAGAACGTCAACGCCGCGATACTTGCTACGGAAGTCCTCGCTTCTGCCCTCTCTGATAGAGTTGATGAACTCGTTGGTGAACTGCTCAGCGGTCACGTACATCACCCTGGGGCGGGAGCGTGATGCCACCCACCCGATGGCGTGCATGAGGTGGGTCTTGCCCAGCCCCACCCCGCTGTAGACGAACAGAGGATTGTAGCTGGCGCCGGGCTCGTTCGCCACGCGCTGGGCGGCGGCGTGGGCCAGACGATTGCAGTTCCCGACAATGAATCTCTCGAACGTATACCGGCTGTTGAACTTAGGCGGGCTGAGTCTCTGGCCGGCTTGTTGGTTAGCGGATGGGCGCAGCGGAGGGAAGACCTCCTCTGAGCCGTTCCCCATGTGTACCTGGAACTGTACCTTCAAGGGATGCCCGGCAAGAGCGCTCAAGGTCTTCTCGATCAGGGGGTGCATGCGCTTCTCCAGGGATTCGGTTACGAACGTGCTGGGCACGCCGACGGTGAAAGTCCCGTCCCTCAGCGCCAACCCCACTGTGTTCTTGAGCCACGTTTGGTAGTTTGCCGGGCTTACCTTCCCCTTCAAGTCGTCAAGCGCAGTCTGCCAAATCTCCGCCGGAGATTTCGTTCTCATGGTATCCCTCTCCCACAGCCTTCACAGAGTCCAAGAAGCAACCTCCGCACTGCCAAGCGGTGTTTCAGCGCACAAACAGGAGCGCTGCAATGGTAGTCTCAGTCGAATCTCGGCGGGAACGTTACCTGGGCCGAAAAGGTGCTTCGGTCCCGCATCGTAGTGCCCTCTGGAGATACGTTCCCTCGCCGGTGAGGTGCTGCTCACGATGAGCTGAGGATGGTGCATTCGGCTGGACATGAGGGGCGTCTGGGGGAAACTAGCGGGGTGGAAATGCGGCAACAAGAATAGCAGAGGGTGGGTCGGCGGTCAAGGTGTTTTTGGGGGTTTTCCCCGGCAAAAGAAGAAATTGGCCTAAAGGTCATTTCGCCTGCGACCCATGATTCGGGCTGGTTCTACTCCTCGAATCTCTTGAATAC
Source organism: uncultured Dehalococcoidia bacterium (assembly GCA_964490995.1). Lineage (GTDB taxonomy): Bacteria > Chloroflexota > Dehalococcoidia > SZUA-161 > SZUA-161 > CAZBET01. The sequence continues at coordinate 5,603 of CAZBET010000078.1, read as the reverse complement.
CAGGCAGGCGTTCTGGCCGCCGAACCCGAAGCTGTTGGAGAGCGCGGTTCTGACGTCGCTACGTCTCGCCACGTTCGGAACGTAGTCCAGGTCGCACTCGGGATCAGGGTATTCGTAGTTTATCGTGGGATGGATGACGCAGTCGGTAATCGTCTTGATGGTGGCGATTGCCTCCACGGCCCCTGACCCGCCGAGAAGATGTCCGATCATCGACTTGGTGGCGCTTATCGGCACTTTGTAGGCGTGGTCTCCAAAAAGGGTCTTGATTGCCAGCGTCTCAATGGAATCGTTAAGCTGGGTGGACGTGCCGTGAGCGTTGATGTAGTCGACCTCGTTGGGGACGACGCCGGCGTCTTCGAGCGCCCAGCGCATCGCTCGCACAGCCCCCGCCCCGTCGCTGTGCGGAGCCGTCACGTGGTAGGCATCGGAGGAGACGCCGATGCCTGCCGCCTCGGCATAGATCCGCGCGCCCCGGCGCAGGGCATGCTCCAGGCTCTCCAGGATGAGGACACCGGCCCCCTCCGAGGGAACGAAGCCGTCGCGCTTCGCATCGAAGGGCCGGCTGGCCTTCGTCGGCTCGTCGTTTCTGGTCGTCAGGGCTTTCATCACGCAGAAGCCGGCGACCCCGGTCGGACTGATCGCGGCCTCGCTGCCGCCCGCGACCATCACGTCTGCCTTACCCTGCCTTATCACCTCCATCGCTTCGCCTATGGCCTGCGTAGCGGCCGCGCAGGCGGTGGTAATGGTGGAAGAGAATCCGGTGAGCCCGAAGATCAGGCTCACCTGTCCCGCCGCCATGTTGGGCAGGATTGTGGGCATGAAGAAGGGATTCATCCTCATGCCTCCCTTGCTCATGAGCGTTCGATGTCCCTCCTCGGCCTCGGGGAAACCCCCGATCCCGTTGCCGATGACCACGCCCATCATATCGGGATTCTCGCGACTCAGGTTCAGACCGGACTCCTCTACGGCCATTCTGGCGGCCGCCACCACGAACTGGCTGAACCGCGCCATCCTTCGCGAGTCCTTGTAGTCCATGTACTTCCGTGGGTCGAACCCCCTCACCTCGCCGGATATCTGGCAGGTCAGAGTGCTGACGTCGCACAGCGTCGTTGGGCCGATGCCCGACCTGCCTTCGACCAGACCCCGCCAGAACTCGTCGACAGTGAGGCCCAGGGGCGTTATGGCCCCCATGCCGGTGACCACCACCCGGCGCTTCTCCCTACTTGCCCTGCGCGCTCTCTTTGGCCGCGGCCTGGGAGCTGGCCTGACCGTGTCTTCCTTCCCGATACTGCCGAGGAGGTCGTCGATCTCCTTGTCAAGTGCCACGGCCACCGCTCCCGTCTGCCGTCCCAATTCCGATATGGGGAGCCTCATCCTCCTCCTTTGGTGCTCGGCCCCTTCCCTGAATCTCAATGCGGGTAAGGCTCCGGCCGCAAGCCCCTCACGCATTCTATCACCTCGCCCACAAGAAACAGCGACCCGGTGGCGCAGATAAGGTCGTGCTTGCCCGCTATCGCCTTTGCCCTGGCGATCGCCAGAGGGACGTTTTCGGCGACCTCGGCGCTTCGCCCGATGCGGGCGAACTCCCCGGCTACTGCCTCAGGGGCGCTGGCGCGAGGGTGCCGCGATCGGGTCGCAATGACGCTGTTCGCCAGGGCTGCAAGCTGGTCTGCGATTCCAGGCGTATTCTTGTCCGCCGATGTACCTATTATAAGTATCAGATGGTCAAAGTGGAAATACCCTTGCAGGGCCTCTCTGAGTTTGGCCGCCGAATCGACCGAGTGGGCGCCGTCCACGACCAGCAAAGGCCGGCGGCGCAGGACTTGCAGCCGCCCCGGCCAGCAGGTGCCGGCCAGCCCCGTTTCGATGCTTTCCTTCGATATGCCCAGCACCTCCAGTGCCGCCACCGCCGCAGCGGCGTTCTCCAACTGGTAGCCGCCGAGAAGAGGTATAGTGAGCCGGTAGGTGCCGCTCCTCCCCCTGACGACCAGCGACTGCCCCGAAAGGTCGGAGCCGGTCTTCTCCCAGGAGACGTCGCCGCCCACCTGAATCAGGTCGGCCCTCTTCCCGGCGCAGGCGTCCTTCAGCACCTTCGACACCTCTTCGAGTTGAGGCGAGCTCACCACCGGCACCCCTCGCTTGATGATGCCGGCCTTCTCCACCGCGATCCGGGCCGGCGTGCTGCCCAGCACCTCCGTGTGGTCGAGGCTTATGGAGGTTATCACGGAGACCTCCGGAATGACGACGTTGGTGGCATCCAGCCTTCCCCCCAATCCTGTCTCCAGCACCTGAAACGCCACGCCCTTCTGCCGGAAATAGAGAAAGGCTGAAGCCGTCAGCAGCTCGAAGGTGGAGAGCTCTCCGTACGCGCCTTCGCGGTCTATCGCCTCGGCATGGGGGCGCAGTCCGTCAACCACCCGGCCCAGCTCGCGTTGCAGGATCGGTTTCCCGCCCACCTTGATGCGTTCGCGCAACGTGACCAAGTGAGGGGACGTGTACAAGCCCGTCGTGTGGCCGGCCGCATGGAGAGCCGCGGCGATCATGGCCGCGGTGCTGCCCTTGCCCTTCGAGCCGGCTATGTGGACGGACCTGGCGCTGCGGTGGGGGCCGCCCAGGCGGTCGAGGAGGTCGTGCATCCGTCTCAGGTCGAACCTGCTGGCATACGCATATCCCGGCCACCTCTCGTAGTCGGTGCGTCCCAGGAGGAAGTCGATGGCTGAGGGGTAGTTCATGGAAGCCGATTGCATGATTATATCACTGAGGGCGAAGGGCCAACAACTGATGGGTGCCGCCGCTGGGGGCGTGAGACGTTGGCTATGGCTCGGCCGTTGTATTATACTTACCTGGGCCATCGTGCCTGACGTGAGGTGGAAGGATGAAGGGGAAGAACCTGCTCTCCATCGGCGACCTCGCAGCGGATGACGCGCGGCGCATTCTCGACGGCGCCATCGGGATGAAGCGGCGTCCGAGAAAGCGTGTCCTTGCCGGGCGCACGCTGGCTCTCCTCTTCGAGAAACCGTCGCTGCGCACCCGTGTCAGCTTCGACGTCGCCATGCATCAGCTTGGCGGGCACACTATCTATCTGTCCCAGAACGAGGTCGGTCTGGGAAGCAGGGAGTCCATCGCGGACGTGGCCAGGACGCTCAGCCGCTATGTGGACGTGATTGCCGCGCGCACGTTCGGCCACGCGACGGCGCAGTCGCTGGCGCGTCACGCCTCTGTGCCGGTCATCAACGCGCTCTCGGACAGGGAGCACCCCTGCCAGGCCCTCGCGGACCTCCTTACCATCTATGAGAAGAAGGGGAAGCTCGAGGATGTGACGCTTGCGTACATAGGGGATGGCAATAACGTGGCAAACAGCCTGCTGCTTGCCTGCGCCCTGGTGGGGGTGAACTTGAGGGTTGCGTCCCCGAAGGGCCACGAAGTGGGCGAGGATATCGTGCGCATGGGGCGCCGCTTCGCGCAGCGAAGCGGCGCGGAGATCGCTCTCTTCGAAAAACCGCGCGAAGCCGCCAAAGGCGCTGACGTGGTCTACACCGACGTCTGGACGAGCATGGGGCAGGAGGCTGAGGCCGAGAAGCGCCGCAAGGCCTTCGCCGGCTATCAGGTGGACGCCAAACTCATGGCGCTGGCCCAGAAGGACGCCATCTTGATGCACCCGCTGCCGGCCCACCACGGGGAGGAGGTTGCTCCGGGGCTTATCGACTCCGCTCAGTCGGCGGTCTTCGACCAGGCCGAGAACCGCCTGCACGTGCAGAAGGCCATACTGGCGGGACTCCTCAGCAAGCCATGACCAAGCCTATCGTCGCCATCGTCGGCAGGCCCAACGTGGGCAAGTCCACGCTCTTCAACCGGCTGGTCGGAGAGCGCCGCGCCATCGTCGAGGATGTGCCGGGCACCACCCGTGACAGGGTCTACGCCGACATTACATGGCGCGACCGGGAACTGACCATCGTGGACACCGGCGGGCTTGAGCCCAGTCCCGACTCCCCGCTCCGCCAGAAGGTGCAGGAGCAGGCCGAGGTGGCCATCCGGGAGGCGGACGTCATTATCTTCATGGTGGACGTAGCGGATGGCGTGACGATCCCTGACGTCGAAGTGGCCGAGCAACTGCGGCGCTCCCGGAAGCCGATAGTCCTGGCGGTCAACAAGGCGGACAACGCCCGGCGCCGCGAGGAGGCATTTCAGTTCCATGAGCTGGGCCTCGGCGAGCCGATCGGAATCAGCGCCTACCACGGAACCGGCGTCTCCGACCTGATGGATGAGGTGGGCGCCGGATTGCCGCCACCGGTGCCCGCGCCGGAGGAGGCCGACATGCTGAAGGTCGCCATCGTCGGCCGCCCCAACGTGGGCAAGTCGCTGCTGCTCAACGCCATCCTGGGCCAGGAAAGGGCCATTGTCAGCGAAGCCCCCGGCACCACCCGCGACGCCATCGATACCGTGTTCAGATACGACGGAGAATCCGTTCTCTTCATCGATACCGCCGGCATACGCCGCCGCGGCCGGGTCGAGGCCGGGATTGAGCGATACAGCGTGCTCCGCTCCCTCGGCGCCATCGCGAGAGCGGACGTGGCCGTCCTGGTGACCGAGGCCGCCGATGTGATGACGGCGCAGGACCTCCACATCGCCGGCTACATCCACGATGCGGGGAAGGGGATGGTGCTGGTGGTGAACAAGTGGGACCTCGCTCCCGGGCTGCAGTTGGACGCTGCGGGGTGTACTGCCGAGATACAGGAGAGGCTGAAGTTCTTCCCGGGTGTCCCGATGCTCTTCGTCTCGGCTCTCACCGGCTGGGGAGTGGAGCGAGTGCTGCCGGCGGCGATAAAGGTTGCTCAGGACAGGCAGAAGCGCCTCCCCACGTCGCTGCTGAACGAGGAACTCCGCCGCATCCTGTCGGCTCATGCGCCGCCGTCGGTGCGGGGCCGGCAGCTCACCATCTCCTACGCCACGCAGGCGGAGGTCAACCCGCCGACCTTCGTCTTTTTTGTGAATGATCCCCGGCTGCTCCATTTCTCCTATGAACGCTACCTGGAGAACAAGCTGAGGGAGCTTTTCGGCTTCGAGGGGACGCCGCTGAAGCTTGTCTTCAAGGCAAAACGAAAGGGCAAGGCATGATCGAGTTCGCCGCCGTGGTCGTAGGCAGCTATCTGATCGGCTCCATTCCGTTCGGCCTGATAGCGGGAAAGCTTCGGGGCGTTGATGTCAGAGACTACGGCAGCGGCAGGATAGGGGCAACCAATGTGATTCGCACGCTCGGAGTCAAGGCCGGGGTCGTGATCCTTGTCGCCGACGTCCTCAAGGGGGTTGTTGCCGTTCTCCTTGCCCGGTACGTCGTCGGTTCCCCCATGGGCGAGATGGCGGCCGGCTTTGCCGCTGTCGCCGGGCACAACTGGTCCGTATTCATCGGGTTTAAGGGCGGGAGGGGGGTCGCGACATCGCTCGGCGGCGCAATTGCGATGGTGCCGGCCGTTGGCGGCGCCGGCCTGGCCGTCTTTGCCCTGGTCATTGCTTTGACTCGATATGTCTCTTTGGGCTCCATGGCGGGCGCAGTGGGTGCGGCGGTCGCGATCGCGGTTTTCGCCGCGCTGGGCCGGGCTCCGGTG
>CAZBET010000077.1:0-7387 GCA_964490995.1 uncultured Dehalococcoidia bacterium | reverse complement strand
GAGGAAGCTCTCTATCTCTGCCGGGAAAGCGTTGACGCCACCCGAGATGTACATATCCTTCAAGCGGCCGGTGATCTTGACGTAGCCCTTCTCATCCATAACGGCAAGGTCGCCGGTGTGGTACCAGCCGCGTTTGTCGAAGGCCTGCGCCGTTTCTTCGGGCTGCCTGTAGTACTCTTTCATGACAAACCAGCCCTTTGTTCGGATCTCACCCTGCGTCCCTCGGGGCACTTCCTCATCTGTACTCGGGTCGAAAACCCTCAGATCACAGCCTTTGAACATGAGCTTGCCAGCAGTATTCGCGACCACCTCAGGGGGGTCTCCTCGCATCGTCAAAGTGCTGATGCCGGTGTTCTCCGTCATGCCGTAGCCGGCTATCATATCTTTGATTCCCATCTTCTCGATAATAGTCTTCACCAAATCCGGAGAGACATCCGCTCCACCGATGATGGCGCTCTTAATTGAAGTCGTGTTGCGCCTGGGGAAGTCGGCATGGTCAAGCATCATGATGTACATCGTTGGCGCGCCGGTGAAGTTGGTGGCTTTCTCCTCGTCTATCAACCTCAAGGCCTCTCCTGGATCGAAGTTCTCCATGGGAAGGATGCAGGCGCCGTGCAGCGCGCCCAGCGTCAGCCCCGTCATGTTCCCCATGTTGTTGTTGAAGGGAGACACAACCAGGATGCGATCCTTATCCGTCATCTGGAATCTCTCGCTGAAGCCTTTCAGAACCCCGATATACTGCGAATGGGTGGTGACCACCCCTTTGGGGAAGCCAGTCGTGCCCGAGGTGAATGGGATTATGTAGACGTCCTCGGGTTTGATAGCCTGCTGAGCCTTCTGTACTGCGGTGCTGCGGGCATAGCCCTTTCCAGCCTCCAGCACCCGGTTGTAGTCCAGCATGCCATCGCAGCTCTTCTCGCTGAGCAGGATGACCCTCTTCAGCAGCGGCAGTTTTGCACTCCGCAATTCACCGGGCTTGCACGTCTTCAGTTCCGGACACAGCTCGTAGATCATAGGGATGAATTCCAGTTTCAAGAAGCGGTCCATCATGAAGAGAGTAGTGCTGTCGGACTTCTTGAGGATGTACTCGAGCTCGTGAGTCTTGTAGCGGGTGCTCAGCGGGATAACAGGTGCGCCTATCTTCACGGCAGCAAAATGAGCGTAGACCCACTCCGGCTTGTTGCTCATCCAGATCGCGACCTTGTCGTCCTTCTTGACGCCCAAGTCCAGCAAGGCCTGGGCCATCGAGTTCACCTTGTCCATATAGGTGTCATACGTCACTCTCGTCCTTCCCTGGACCATAGCCTCGTTCTTGAGGTACTTCGCAGTCACCCTGTCCAGTATTGTTCCGAGCGTGTCATTCTTTCTTGTCTGGAGCACTTGTCACCTCCGATGCGGGATCTCGTCTAGTTCACCACGTACTTGGGCTTCTCCCCCTTGACCACAGCGATGATGTTGCCCAGCGAAGTCACATAGAAGTTGCGGTAGAGGTCCTCGGCGGTTACGCCGCCGATGTGAGGGGTGAGCACCACGTTGTCCAGCTTCAGCAGCCTGCTGGTCTTGGGTGGCGGGTCGCCATGCTCCCCATAGACATCTATCCCGGCGCCGCGAATCTTCTTCGCTTCGAGTATGTCCGCCAGCGCCTCCTCATCCACAATGGCTCCCCTGGAGGTATTGATCAGGTACGCTGTGGGCTTCATCATCTCCAGCTCTTTTCTGCCGATGACTTTACGGGTCTCCGGCGTCAGCAGTGCGTTGATGCTGACGTAGTCCGAAGTCTTCAGGAGTTGTTCAAGCGAGACCTTCTCGGCGGGGAAATCGAGGTCTTTGGTGTCCTTGCGGTAAGGATCGTAGTACTGAATCTTCATGCCGAAGGCGTGGGACAGCTTGGCGACCCGGGCCCCTATCTTGCCCAGTCCGATGATCCCCAGCAGTTTGCCCTGCAGCTCGTAGACCTTCCCGACACACTGTCCGAATATCCACTCACCCTGTTTCATGGTTTTGTCACACTGTGGGAGGTTCTTGGATACCGCCAGCATCAGCATCAGGGTATGCTCTGCCACGGGGATGACGCCTGCCCCGCCCGCATTGGAGACATCGATGCCCTTCTCTCTGGCTGCCTTGAGGTCGACATTGTCGTAGCCGGCGCTACATTGCTGGATGAAGAACAGCTTGTCAGCTTTCTCCAATAGCTTCCTGTCCACCCGGGGTCTTGCTCCCACGAAGATGTCAACCCCAGCGATCTTCTGCATGAGTTCTTCTTCGGTTCCCTTCTCCGCCTGCACCCAATCGATCTTGGACACGTGCTCGGGGAAGTTCTTGTTGGCCTGGTTGACCATCTCCTTGAGAAGGGGGTCGCTGATGAGTACCTTGAACCGCTCTTTCTTTGCCATCAGAATCACCTCATGCGTTGTTTTCGGCTCATCCGCAACAAGCGCTACATGTACAGGGCGACCACGGGCGCCGCTGTGAATGCGTGCACCGCGTGGCGCCCCTGGACGCCAAGCCTGCGGATGGACAACAGTGACCGTAGTATACAATGGCGCTGGGCGGCGCGTCAACGTCCCAAACGTGGGGTTTGGGCACCCGTTTCCGTTAGAAGCCTCGTTTGCTGACATGGTGCGCCGGAGTTGATTGACAGAGACTCCGCGGCGTTCTAGAATACTCTCGCTTCTTAGCGTTTCCCCCGCTATTCCAGGGTCGGGACAGCCAGGACCGCGCCAGAGAACGGAAGGAGAGGGCCGAGGCATGTACTTGCGCACCAAGGTTGGGAAGCTAAGCGACGTCGGCAAGTTCATCAAGGATGGAAGCTTCGTCGGCATCGGCGGCGGCTGGAGCTGCAACAAGCCCATGGCCATTATCAGGGAGATTATCAGGCAGAAGATCCACGGCCTGAAGGTGATGTCCATCGTTGGTGGCTGGGAAATGGAGTGGCTGCTGGCAGCAGGCGCTGTGGATCATCTAGTGTTCAGCTTCTTGAGCCTGGAGTCCTTCGGATTGCCCCCCAATTTCCGCCGGGTTGCGGAGAGAAACCTGATTAGGCTCACGGAGATCGAGGGCTGCAGCATGGTTAAGGGGCTACAGGCTGCGGGCAGGGGCCTTCCTTTCGCCGCCTTCGCCGGCCCCAAGGGGTCGGACATCGTCAAGGAAGCCCCCGAGCTGTACAAGACTGTCACCTGCCCCTTCACCGGCAAGGAACTGACGGCGGTTCAAGCGATAGCACCTGACGTCGCCATCATCCATGCCCAGAGAGCTGACGAGCTCGGCAACGTGCAGATCTTCGGCACCTCGGCGTCTGACCTTGATATGGCGATGGCGGCCAAGTCGGTCATAGTGACCGTGGAAGAGATAGTCTCTCCCGAGCAGATCCGCGCAAACAAGACGGCGACTGTGCTCTTTCGCCCTGAGGTGGACCTCGTGGTCCACTGCTCGTTCGGCGCCACTCCTTGCAGTTGCGTGCCTTACTATTCTGCTCATCTGCTGCAAATGTTGAAGGACGTCCAGGGGATCGGCGATCCCAAGACCGCCAAGGACTACATACGACAGTTCATCGGGGAAAGCGAAGAAGAGTACATGAGAAATGCTGGTGGAGAAGCCACCAGGAAGAAGCTCACGAACTTGGCCCGGAGCACCAAGCTCATTGAGCTTCCTCGTACGTTGAGCAGGGAATTGGCCCCCGAATTCGATGTTGCAGATCAGATGGTCGTAAGCCTGGCGCGCACTATCGATGACGGGGATTCCACCATACTGGGCTCCTTTACGCCGCTTGCATACACCTCGTACCTGCTGGCCAAGCTGACGCACGCGCCGAACTCCTTCATCGTGGGATACAGCGCTGTTGATCCAGCCCCGTTCCAGTTGAGCTTCCACTCCTCGGAGGCGGCGTGCACGGAGTCCGCGGCCGGGCTATGGTCCATGACAGAGTGTATCGAGGCGCTGCATTTGCGAGGCATGGGCGATGTGGAAGCTGTCTCAAGCGCGCAACTGGATGCCAACGGAGACATCAACATCTCGTGGCTGGCCTTGCCGGCCAAGGATGCGGAGGGCAAGCCGACGGGTCAAACCAATCCACGAGCCATTCGTCTGCCCGGCGGGGCGGGAGCCCCGGTCGTCTATGGACTTCACCGCAAGGGAGTCGCCTACTTCGCGGGACACTCGAAGAACGTGTTCGTCCCCAAAGTCAACTATGTGACGGGCACGAGGTACTACTTCAAAGACGAGGACCGAAAGGCTCAGGGGCTGCGTCCGGGACCCCTAATCGTGGTGACCAACCTCTGTGTGATGCAGATGGTAGACCGTGGGAAGTGGAAGGTTCTCTCGCTTCACAAGGGAGTCAGGGCAGAGGACGTGGTCAACAACACCGGTTTCAAAGTGGAAGTCCCTTCTGACTGCCCGGTCACTGTGCCTCCTACCGTGCAGGAACTGGAACTAATCAGGAAGATCGACCCGCAGGGCATCCGATTTCTCGATTTCATGAGCGGCAAGGAACGGGCTGCCAAGTTGCCGTCTATCATTCAGGCGGAATGGGACAGCGCCTGAACGGGCTTGAAGCCAGAGCAGACTTACTGCTGAAGGAGGAGCATGGCATACGAGGTCATCAAGGTGGAGAAGAAGGAAGGCGGCATCGCAGTCCTCACTTTCAACCGTCCCGACAAGTTCAATGCCGCCAACAGGCAGATCTTCCGCGAGCTGGCCGCAGCCGTGCGTGAGATGGACGCTGACAATGAAGTCGGCTGCATGATACTCACTGGTCAGACGTTCGTTCACCCTAAGAAGGGGACTCCATTCCCAGTTTTCTCTGCCGGTGCCGATGTCGAGCAGTTCGCCACTGTGGGGAAGACCGAAGCCGGTTTCGACTTCGTCAAAGCCTGTTTTGAGCCTTTCAAGGCTATAGAGCTCAGCGAAACGCCGATCATCGCCGCCGTGAACGGCGCGGCTTTCGGCTTCGGCTTCGAGATATCGGGGGCTTGCGACATGACCTTCGCTGCCAGGAGTGCCAAATTCGCTTTGAAAGAGATCAATCATGGCGCACTGCCAGCGTGGGCGGTCACCCGGGGTCTGGAGAAGCTGGGCAAGCAGGTGGTCGCCTACCTCTGCATGTCGGCGGTGGAACTCAGCCCGGAGGAGGCGAGGCGTCTGGGGATAGTACTCGATGTGTTCGAAGACAACGAACTGCTGCCCAAGTGCGAGGAGCTGGCCAGGAGGATCGCGGCTAATAGCTCTATGGCGAAGACGTACATCAAAGGCGTACTCAACCGCAACGCGATGGGCGACTACCAGGAGGCCGAGCGGATGATGCCCTCGATCTTTGCCACGGAGTTCATGCGCGGGGCATTTGAGCGGTTTCTCAAGGGCGACACCAGGGACAAGAAATAGCATTGTTGCGAAAATGGCCGTTTCGCCCGTTCGCCCTGAGTCCTGTCCCGAGCTCGCCGAAGGATTGTCGAAGGGCTGGCCGTGAGCAGGCCGGGAGGCCCGTTCGGGGTTCGACAGGCCTGTCCTGAGCTTGCCGAAGGGCTCACCACGAACGGGCTTGCGCCCTGGAGCTCGAATCGGGACCGCAGATTTATCTCAGGCAATGCGGTAGCTTCTGACGGCATTCCAGCACAAAGGAGGACAGGCAATGTTCGACGAAAAAACGGTGGAGCAGTGTCGCAGATTGGTGCAGCAGTACGAGCAGGCTGTCGCTCAGCGGTATCAAGGCAAGGACTTCTCGTCGACGACGGATTCCTCTGGCATACCCATAAAGCCGATGTACACTCCGCTGGACATTGAGCAGCTTGACTACGAGAAGGATATCGGCGTGCCTGGCGTCTTCCCCTACATGAGGAGCAACTATCCGATACACTATCAGTTCCAGCCCTGGGTAAACCAGCCCGTTCATGGCTTCGGCCTGCCGGAGCACACCAGGGAACGAATGGACAGGCTGGCAGCGGCCGGGATGGAGGGCTACTTCGGCGGCCGGTCCCACAACATTGTGTGCGATGTGCCAACGCACTTCGGAGTTGACCCGGACGAGCCGGATGCGCAGGGATACATCGGCAAAGACGGGGTGAGTTGCCCCACCAGCGAGGATTTCGGTCGAATGCTCCACGGCATAGACCTCACAAAGACCAACATCGTGCTGATAAACGGGGATACCCTTCCCTATCTGGCGCACTTTGTGGTATATGCGGAGTCTCAGGGGCTGAAGCCCAATCAGCTCCGCGGCAACACCATGAACTGGCAGTTCGGAGCCTGGTATGCTCCCAACCATGTGTGGGAAAGCGAGGGTGGCCTCAAGTTGGCCACCGACGTCATCTGGTTCTGCAGCAAGGAGATGCCCAACTGGAATCATACGAATATCCAGGGCCACGGCATGTCGGAGACAGGCGCTGACGCCGTTCACCAGATGGCCTACGGCATAGGAACCGCCATAGCGATTGCGGACTCCTGCGTCGCAGCGGGGATCGACCCTGATGCGTTCATGCCGGGCATAGGGTTCCAGATTGCCCAGTGTAACGACTTCTTTGAGTACATCTGTATGTTCAGAGCCTGGCGGAAGCTCTGGGCCAGCACTGCCCGCGAGAGATACGGGTGCAAGAAGGCCTCATCTATGCAGTTGAGGACACACACCCACACTTCCTGTTTCGAGTTGGTCAAACAGCAGCCGCTCGTCAATCTGATTCGAAGCGCTTACCATGCTCTCGGCGCGGCGCTCTCTGGCACAACAGCGATGGAAGTGGCCGCCTACGATGAGCCGATCGGCATCCCCACAGAGGAGTCGGCTGTTCTGGCTCTGAGAATACAGCAGGTCATACGTCATGAGGCGGGCATAACCAAGGTGAGCGACCCGCTGGCAGGCTCCTACTACGTGGAGTGGCTCACGCACAGGCTTGAACAGGAAGCAAGGCAGATACTGAAGCAGATTGACGACGCCGGCGGTTTCGTGAAGGCGCACAAGAACGGCATGTTCATGGCCACGATGCGCAAGCACGCGGCCCAATGGCGTCGCTCCATCGACAGCGGAGAGAGGGTCATCGTCGGCTGGAACAAGTACATCGTCCCCGAGAAGGAAGTGATCAAACCGTTCCGCGCTGATCCGGAGGTAGCTAAGGTGGCCATACAGCGCATCAAGGAGTACAAGGCCAAGCGTGACGCTTCGAAGACGGACGCAGCCCTCAACGCACTGGTGGAGGCGGCAAGGCGGCTGGAGAAGGGTGAGTACGGTCATGTCATGCCGGCATGCATCGAGGCCGCCCGGGCCGGAGCAACCTGCGGTGAAATATCAAAGACCCTGAGGAAGGTCTTCAAGTGGGGCCCCGCCTACAACATGCCTGTACAAATCTAGCGCGGCGCACAAAGCTGCTCGTGTTCCGGTAGCAGTCCATCTCGAAGCAGGAGGTGA
>CAZBET010000076.1:0-7393 GCA_964490995.1 uncultured Dehalococcoidia bacterium | reverse complement strand
CGTCAGCGGCATTGCTCTCGAAGAAGACGTCGCTGACCTTGATGAGCCTCTTGAAGACGTCAACTCCCTCGGGACTGGTGAGGTCGATGCAGCAGCTCAGCTTGTTCCGGCCCAGGGCATGGAACATGACGAAACGGTCCCAGGGCCTGTCTCCCGCCCAGTGGTCAACGTAGGTCTGAATCCCCCCGGTGCCCCCGAACGTTGCTCCTGTCGTCGGGACCATGGCCTGGGGCGGTTTGGGCATATAGCCTCTGGTGATTGAGGGGAAATGATGGATGGACTCCACCAGGATGACCTCAGCCCCGAGGTCTGCCAGGAGCATGGCAGTGAATGGACCGGCAAAGACAACGGGTATCGCTGCAACTCTCACGCCCTCCAGCGGTAGCTTCGCCATTTCTCCTGCCCCCTTCCGTTCCCGGTTCAGATGACCCCACTCTCCCTGAGCTTCACCAGGTCTTCGCGCGTGTAGCCGAGCACCTCGCAGTATATCTCCTCGTTATGTTGACCCAGCAGAGGGGCGGGACGCCTGACTTGCCACCCGCCCTCGGTCATCTTGAACGGGGCCCCGGGGTACGTAACCCGGCCTGTCTCGGGGTGGTCGACTTCGGCGAAGTATCCCCTCGCCTTCAGGTGGGGATTCCTCAGCACGTCCCCAGGGCTGTTCACGGGCGCGCTGGCGATCTTGGCTTTCAGGAAGATATCGAAGAGTTCCTGTTTAGTGTGATCGGCAAGCCACGAGTACCATATTGCGTCGAACTCCATGCCGGCTTCAGCGCTGAAGATGTTCTCAAACCTCGGGTCGTCCTTGAGTTCGGGCATCCCCAACGCCTCGATGTACCTCGGCCACCATTGAGGCAGGCTCAGCGTGTTGACGAAACCGTCCTTGCAGGGATAGACGCCCTGCGGCATGATTAGCATTCTCACTGCCTCCCTGGGCGGCGGCCACCGTGTTGTGATCACGCCGGCGCAGGCATAGCCCAACACATAGATGCTGCGCCTGTCGGCGCTGCCTACCTGGGTTTCCATGATTGAGATGTCCACATGCTGGCCTATATCTTGCCATTCGGCCCCGCACAGAGCGCCCATCGTCGCCACTGCGGCGACAGTCCCCGCCTGATACTGGATGACGTTTCCCCCGAGCTTCAGGGGTTCCCTGCCGGCAGTGCCTGTCGAGCACATCTCGCCGCCCATGGCGTACTCGACTATCTCGGCGGCCCTGAAATCGCGGTAGGGGCCCGTCTGCCCGAAGCTGGAGACGGACACCATGACCAGTTTCGGATTGACCTCTTTCAGGGTGCCGTAGTCCAACCCCAGGCCGGGCATGACGCGCGGTCTGAAGCTTTCCACCAGGATGTCGGCATCCTTGACCAGGTCCTTGAAGATCTTCCTCCCTGTGGCGGTCTTCAGGTTGAGGGTGATTCCCTTCTTATTCGTGTTCAGATGCAGGAAGAGCCCGCTCTTCTCTGGATTTGGGTCATCTTGGAGGAACGGCCCCATCGTCCGCGTCGGGTCGCCCTCGCCCGGCCTCTCGACCTTGAGCACATCCGCCCCGTAGTCCGCAAGAAGCTTCGTGCAGTAGGGCCCGGCGATGTGCCAGGTCAGGTCCACGACTTTGACGCCCGATAGTGCTTGCTCTGTCATCGTGGCCACCTCCGAGTGATTGTCCGAGGAAGTACCGAACCGGTCATTGCGTGTCGGCTGTTTTGCCTAATATAGCAGGACGAGACGGGTTGCGCAAGGCATGGCGCTGGAGCCGATCCGTGCCTGCAGATCCGGTGGCTCACCCGGCGCATGATGAGGCGCAGTTCCCTCTTTCCGTTCGCCCTGAGCCTGTCGAAGGGCCGTTCATGGTTCGACAAGCTCACCACGAACGGCCGCTCCGCATTCCATCCACGGATTATGGCTGGAAACGGGTGCGGGGCGCGGGCATCCTCGTGAAGTGGACGGGTGGCGGGTTGAATCCTAGACCGTCGTGTTTACGATGATCTTTCTGAGGAGAGCCTGCCCCGGCAACTGGGGGACTGGGCCGATTCCGTCGGCGGAGGTTTCCTCGGCGGCGCGTCGAACCTCCGGCAACTCCCCTATCATCTTGAGGAGCGGCGTGGGGATCCGCACGGTCACCTTAATGGTGATGCCCTGATCTACGGAGCCTGTGAGGCTTAAGACGTCCACGTTGGGGTTCTCCTTGAGGTGCCTGTGGAGTTGGAGCATCTGGTTCAGGCCCACCGGGGGCGGCAGCGTTATCTCGACGCTTCCTGCGTACAGGTCGGAGTTAATTTCCTCGCCTATCCTGATCCTCTCGCTTCCAGCGCTTACGGCGGGCGCCTCTTCCTGGGCCGGCTCGGCTGTCTGCCGGGCTTTCGCCAGTATACTTCCCAGGTCATGGCTCGCGGCTGGCTCTTGAGCCCTCAGTTGCGCGGAAGTGATTATCTCCTTTGCTCTCGCCTCCGCGTTGAGCATGGCTCCGGCGATGATTCGGTCCGCTTCTTCCTGCGCCTTCTCTTGAGCGCGCGCCACGATGTCTGCCGCTCTTGCCTTGGCCTTCTCCTCCATCTTGGCCTTCGCCAGCTTGGCGTGCTTAACGGCCTCGATGACCGTCTTCTCGGCGAAGCTGGTCAGTGTATCCAGATACTCCAGCTTCTCGGTATCAACATCATCCTCTGTTGTCTGACCGGCGTCTTTGAGAAACAGATCGGGATCGCTGTCCTTGGCCTCACGAACGTCGGCCCGCTGCGCCTTGCGGGAGACAGAGGGCTTGGGGACCAGACTGTCGATGCCGGACGCCAGGTCGCCCTGCCTGGGCGTAGAGGCAGAGGCAGCGGGTTTCCTGTGCATATCGCCGTACTTCTCTGCCTGGCCGGCAACCACCGAATTCAGTTCGTCGAGTCTGGAGGCGACCTCACCGTACCTGTCTGCGAGTTTGCCGACAACCGAATTCAGGTCATCGATTCTCTTGGCGAAGTCGCTATCCAGGAGTTGGTTTGTCAGGCTATTGACAAAGGAGTATACCTGAGCTTCGTCGAGCCCATCCTTGACCACCTTGAACTTCTGCCCCCAGAGCTCCTTCTCTTTGTCCATAGCGGCTGCGCTCTGCCGTGGTTTGCAGTAGATTATGACAGGGTTTGTGTGCGGTTGCAACGGTACTTTGCGGGGGGTGGGGTACCTGGCAACGCGTCTCGGCCAGGGAAACCGCCTGGTGATCCAGGCTGTCATTGCGAGCCATCGGCCTTCGCGAAGCGAAGGGCGAGGCGAAGCAATCTCCCGATTGTGGCAGCAGCCCGGGAATCCCCCTGTATCCCCCTTCTCCGAAGGGGGAGGGACGGGATTCCCCCTTTCGCAAAGGGGGCAAGGGGGATTTCGCCCGCCACTCGGCCGTCACCCGTCTCCGGTCCGCGGTCTCCGGTCCCCCGTCAGCCCGTCATACCGGGAGATTGCCTCGTCGTCCTTCACATAGTGAAGGACTCCTCGCAATGACAGGCGAGTAGGGGCACGGCATGCCGTGCCCCTACGACCAAGCCGGAGGCGGACTCCTCGCAATGACAGGTCACCTCACGCCGCAGGCGGGCTCCTCGCAGTGACAGGTGGGACGCTCGTATGCGTCACTGGACTCCGGCCTATGGCTGTGCTATAATGCTTGCCCAAACCGGGAACTGGCTCGGGAGAGGCGCGCAGGCCTCGGGGGTAAAGGCAAATGATGAACTGGGATTCCCCGGAAGAAAGCGCAGACGTGGGGACGGCGCTGGTCGAGGGGGCCTTCATAAGTGAGGAGAACCTCGCGGAGGCGCGGGAGCTGGCATCCCAGTCCCGGGCCAAACTCACCGATATCCTCGTGCGCCAGAAGATGATAGAACCCGAGGCTCTGGCCGTTGTCCTCAGCCTGAAATACGGCGTGCCGGTGGTGGACCTGGCCGAGACCGATGTCCAGCCTGAGGCAATAGCCTTGATACCTGAGCAGTTGGCCAGGGAATACAAGGTCCTGGCCTTTGCCGTGGAAGGGGACGCGCTCAAGGTAGCGATAGAGGACCCGCGTGATTATCGCACTCTGAATAGTCTCGCTGCTCTGACACGCAAGAAGATAGACCCTGCTATCCCGGTCGGCATCAGCGTCGAGGAGGCGATAAACAGCAACTACCGGCTGACCGGGCGGATCGAGGAGCAGATCAGCCAGATTGCCGGTCTCAACCTGGACGCGGAGGTGGCGGAGGGCCTGGCGGTCGATGCCGCGAGGCAATCGCCCGTCGTGCAGGCGGTGGAAATGCTTCTGACTCAGGCGGTTCGAGACCGGGCCTCGGATGTCCACATCGAGCCTCAGGAGGACCACCTTCTCATACGGCTCAGGATCGACGGCGTGCTTCAGGACGCCGTGCGCCTTCCCCGCGGGGTTCACACCGCCATCATGACCAGGGTGAAGGTGTTGGCCAACCTGAACATTGCGGAGCGGCGGCGGCCCCAGGACGGCCAGTTCCGGGCCACGATCGGCAACCGGGATATCAATTTCCGGGTGGCGACAACGGAGACAGCGTACGGCGAAATGGCGGTGCTCAGGGTGCTGGACAAGTTCGCCGTGGTGATGAAACTGCCCAACCTCGGCATGGCGCCCTACATATTGCAGCCCTTCAACACGCTGCTGAAAGCGCCCTTCGGCATGATTCTGGTAAACGGTCCCACGGGCTCAGGCAAGACGACCACGCTGTACGCTGCGTTGCAGGAGCTGGATGCCCGGCACACCAACATCATGACGATTGAGGACCCGATTGAGTATAGCTTCAAGAGTATCCAGCAGATCCAGGTGAACCGGCAGGCAGGCATTACGTTCGCCGTGGGCCTGCGCGCCATAATGCGGCTCGACCCCGATATCATTCTGGTCGGTGAGATCAGGGATGCCGAGACCGCCACCACCGCTGTCCAGGCAGCCATCACCGGTCACCTGGTGCTCAGCTCCATCCACGCGAACGATGCGGTCAGCGCGCTGATCCGCCTGATCGACATGGGCGTGGAGCCCTTCCTGGTCACGTCGGCTGTCATCGGCAGCCTTTCTCAGCGCCTGGTAAGGCGTGTCTGCCCCTATTGCCGGCATCCGGCGGAGGTCCCCGCTCCCGAGGCGGTGGCTTACGAGAAAGAGATGGGGGAGGCGAAGAGCAAGTTCCTTGTGGGGCGTGGCTGCAACTTCTGCTCGCACAGTGGATTCATGGGCCGGGTCGGGGTCTACGAGTTGGCCACGTTGACGGACGAATTCAGGAAACTGATCATGAAGGGCACATCAGCGAGCGAGCTGAAGGAACACGCAGTACGAGAAGGTATGGTCGCGATGCGCCGCGACGGCATGCAGAAGGTCCGGGACGGTGTTACCACGCCCGGCGAGATAATGCGCCACGCCTTCACACTCCTCTAGCTTCCATTGTCATTGCGAGACCATGGCCGCCCGCCGCACGGCGGCGGCCAGGCGAAGCAATCTCCCGGTATGACGGGCTGACGGGGGACCGGAGACCGCGGACCGGAGACGGGAGACGGCCGAGTGGCGGGCGAAATCCCCCTTGCCCCCTTTGCGAAAGGGGGGATCTCGTTCCTCCTCCTTCGGAGAAGGGGAATACAGGGGGATTCCCGGGCCGCTGCCAGAATCGGGAGATTGCTTCGCCTCGTCCTTCACATAGTGAAGGACGATGGACTCGCAAAGACACGGCACCGAATCCGTAGGGGCGAACCCATGTGTTCGCCCTCGACCGGGATTGGGCAGACACATTGGTCTGCCCCTGCAACCACATCATCCCTGTCACCACCTGGCGGGTGACCCTTCCGAATCCGGACTCAGGGATTGAGCGTGCGTTCACAGAGCTTGCGCAGGGCTTTCGTATCGGAACAGCCGGAGTCCCCGGCTTACTATTAGCTTGGCCGGCGGCCTGAAAGTACTATGGACATTTCCTGCGTGGTGCGGTAGTATATCATCTGGAATAGTATACGTTCCGCGCGCCCATCAAGCGAGGAGCCATGGAGTTCAAGTACACCGCTGGCACGACTGACGGGAGCCTGGTCGAAGGGGTGCTGGAAGCCGATTCGGCGGACGCGGCGCAGCAGATGCTGTGGGACGCGAACCTCACCATCATAGACCTGAAGAAGCCGTTGAAGCTCCCGGCGCTGCATGACGCCCTGCCTTCCGTCTTCGGCATCAAGCGCCGCGACGTAATCCAGTTCAGCCGCAACCTGGCTAGCCTGCTCGATGCCGGCATACCCGTCATGCGCGCCCTGGCTATACAGGGGCGTCTGGGCAAGAAGGCGATGCAGGTTGTGGTTAAGGACGTGGTGCTCCGGGTGGAGAAGGGCGCGCGTCTCTCGGAGGCCCTCGCTGAACATTCCAAAGTGTTCCCCCGCTTCTACGTTTACCTGGTCAAGACAGGCGAGGAAGTGGGCAACCTGTCCGAGGTGCTGAAACAGGTGGCGACACACATGGAGAAGGAGGAGGCGACGGCCGGCAAGGTCAAGGGGGCCCTCGCGTATCCGGCCTTCGTCCTGGTTCTCGCTGTGGGCGCCATATTCATCATGATGGCCTACGTGGTTCCGGCCATCACCTCCATGTTCAAGGAATTCAAGGCCGAACTGCCGGCGCTGACGAGGGGGGTCATTTCCGTGAGCGATTTCCTCTCGGCCTACGCGGGATATCTGGTTCTGGGGGCGTTTGCCATCGCTGCCCTGTTGTTTCTCTATGTCAGGACAAAGAGGGGGAGGAGGGATAAGGACCGCTTCGTGCTCAAGATCCCGCTGGTGGGGGGGGCTGTACACAAGGGCGTATTGTCGAGGTTCTGCCGCAACATGAGCATGCTGGTCGCCGGCGGCGTGTCCCTGTTCGACGCGCTGAAGCTGACTGCGGAGACGACTGACAACATAATCCTTGGCGAGTCACTGGCCGGGGTTCGCAACAAGGTCGCGGACGGGAAGCTGCTGTCCGAGGCGGTGGGGGCGGACCCCATGTTCCCTATGCTGCTTCCGGAGATGATCAAGGTGGGCGAGGAGTCAGGCACACTGACCGAGCAATTGAGCAGGATATCCAACTACTACGAAGAAGAGGCGGACCGGGCCATAGCCCAGGTGACCGGTATGTTGACGCCGGCGCTCACGATTGGCGTCGGCGCGGTCATCGGCCTCATCGCCGTGACCATATTCAGTTCCATCTACTCGATGGTTCACGTCATACCGGAGTAATCCTGTTGCTCATGCCGATGGTCGTGGGCAGGCTGGAGCACCAGCTCCAGCGGTGGCCGGGGCTGCGTTGAGGGGGCATGTTGAAGCGCAGTGTGCGGATTCGACGCGGGAGAGCGAGAGGCGCCAGCGGCGCGCCGGGCGCGACGCTGGTCGAGGTGCTCGTGGCTATCGTCATCCTGGGGCTGCTGCTGGCTGCCGT
>CAZBET010000075.1:2356-7494 GCA_964490995.1 uncultured Dehalococcoidia bacterium | reverse complement strand
TTTATGCCACCTTCATGCCCAAGCCTGTGTTCGGCATAAACGGCAGCGGCATGCACGTGCATCAGTCGCTGTTCAAGAACGGGCGCAACGCTTTCTTCGACCCCAAGGACCCGTACCATCTGTCCAAACTGGCCAAGAGCTTCGTCGCCGGGCTGCTCAGGCACGCCCCCGAGATAACCGCCGTGACCAACCAGTGGGTCAACTCCTACAAGCGACTGGTTCCCGGCTATGAAGCGCCGGTCTATCTCTCCTGGGCACGCCGCAACCGCTCGGACCTGGTCAGGGTTCCGGAGTACCAGCCCGGGAAGGAGAACGCCACCAGGATAGAGCTCAGGTCACCCGATCCTGCCTGCAACCCCTACTTCGCCTTCAGCGTGATGCTCGCCGCCGGGCTGGAAGGCATCGAGAAGGGCTACGAACCACCGCCGCCGGTGGAGGAGAATGTCTACGAGATGAGCGACGAGGACCGGGAGAGGCGGGGCATTGGCACTCTCCCCGGCAGCCTCTGGGAGGCCGTCCAGTTAGCCGAGAGGAGTGAGCTGGTGCGAAAAACGCTCGGTGACCATGTCTTCGAGGCCTTCATCACGAACAAGAAGATCGAGTGGGACCAGTACCGAACCCAGGTGACCGACTACGAGATCAAGAGGTACCTGCCAGTCTTGTAGGTTGCCCCCGGCCGGGTCGCGCAGCAAGTGGGGTGATTCTTCGTCGTCCAAAGCTATTTGGACTCCTCAGAATCACCATGCCTATTGCCACAGGCACCATGGGGTATGAAGACGGTACTCCCGAAACATCGTTTCTGCAAGCCCGTTCGTGGTGAGCCTGTCAAACCATGAACGGGCCCTTCGACAAGCTCAGGGCGAACGCCGAAAAGGGCCATTTCCGTACCAATGCCTATGCCTAACACCACAGGCACCATGGGGTATGAAAATAGGGCGGGTGCTCTGTCACCCGCCGCCGCTGGCAGGGGACGGAGCCCCTGCCCTATGACCTATCGAATTGGCGTTTTCGCTGCAATGCCCATGCCTATCGCCACAGACCGTAGGGTGGGTGGAGCGAAGCGTAACCCACCACTCAGTCAAGAAGTCCACTTGCGTGCCAATGGCATTGCTGAAGAACCACCTCAGAAGGTGCTTGACAAGGCTTGCCGGCCGCTGTAGCATCAGGTAAACAGTTTCCTACTGCCGACCTGAGGACCGCATAGGCGGTTACTTTTATGGGCTTCGAAACGCAGGACGTTGAGAGGAAGATGCTCTCGATCTTGAAGATCCTGAGCGATTGCCAGGAACCGCTCGGGGCCAGGCTGATCGCGCATCGCCTGAAGGACCATGGCATCGAACTGGGCGAGAGGGCGGTCAGATACCATCTCAAGCTGATGGACGAGCGGGGCCTGACACGCCTCGTCGGCAGAGACGGCCGGTTGCTCACCGACCAGGGCATGGAGGAGGTAAGGAGCGCTCTCGTCAAGTACAAGGTCGGATTCGCCATATCCAGAATCGAGCTGCTGGCCTTCCGCACCGACTTCGACTGTGAGAAGCGGCGGGGCTCGGTCCCCGTGAATGTCTCATTCTTCCCCAAAGAGAAGTTCAAGAAAGCCCTACAGGTGATGAGGCCCGCCTTTGAACAAAGCCTGTGTGTAAGCGACCTGGTTGGTGTGGCTTCCGAGGGGGAACGCCTGGGCGATTTCACGGTTCCCAGGGGCAGCACCGGTCTGGCCACCGTTTGCAGCATAGTCATCAATGGTGCTCTCCTCAAGGCAGGCGTCCCTACGGACTCCAGGTTCGGTGGCATTCTCCAGATGCGGAACCACAACCCCTTCCGCTTCGTGGAACTGATCCACTACGCGGGCTCGTCGCTCGACCCGTCGGAGGTCTTCATCAGGGCCAGAATGACTTCCGTGGGACAGGTGACCCGGAGTGGCGACGGCAAGGTTCTGGCCAACTTCCGCGAAATCCCGGCTCTCTGCCGAGGGATAACGGAAGAGGTGGTGGCGAGGCTGAAGGAGGCCGGCCTGGGAGGGCTCCTGGCAATGGGGAATACCAGCGAGCCGGTGTGCGAAACAACCGTCGAGCTCAACAGGATCGGCATGATTCTCATCGGCGGCATGAACCCCGTGGCCGCCGCTGAGGAGGCGGGCATCGAGGCCGAGAGCCACGCCATGAGCACCGTGGTTGATTATAGGGACCTAACCAGATTCAAGGAGTTGTGAATGAAGAAGGTCAAGATCATACCGTGTCTGGACATCAAAGACGGCCGCGTGGTCAAAGGAGTGAAGTTCGTCAACCTCAGGGATGCGCGCGACCCGGTGGAGGCGGCGCAAGCTTATTGCCGCGAAGGGGCCGATGAGCTTGTCTTCCTCGACATATTCGCCACCGTACAGGACAGAAAGACGAGGCTGGACTGGGTCAAGAAGGTCTGTGACGTAGTGACTGTTCCCTTCGCCGTCGGCGGCGGCATCGCAAGCCTTGAAGACATGCAGGCGCTTCTCGACATCGGCGTGGACAAGGTCTCGATCAACACCGCCGCTGTCAAGAACCCCGACTTAATCAAAGAAGCCGTTGAGAAGTTCGGGAAGAGGCGGGTCGTTGTCGCCATCGACGGCAGAAAGAACCCTCCAGGGGGCAACCTCCCCCGGCTGGAGGTGGTGATAAAGAGCGGCACGGAAGGCACCTGGCTCGACATCGTGGGGTGGGCCAGGCAGGTTGAGAAGCTGGGCGCGGGGGAGATCCTCCTCACCAGCAAGGACGCGGACGGCACTAGGGAAGGCTATGACCTGGAGATGACAAGAGCCGCCGCGGAAGCGGTGAGGATACCGGTCACGGCCTCAGGCGGCGCCGGAAAACTGGAACACCTCTATGAGGCGGTTGCCATAGGAAAGGCCGCGGCGGTCTTGTGCGCTTCCGTTTTCCATTTCGGCGAGATATCGATACCGCAGGCAAAGAAGTACCTCAAGGAACGGGGCATTCCGGTAAACGTGTAGTCGCTGCGAGCCACGATTACAGTCATCGGAGCCGGCCTGACTGAGCTGGCTAGATGCAGGTGCAAAGCCATAGGCTGCGACGTAGAATCAAAACTTTGAAAAGGAGTGCTAGAGAATGAACCTGAGAAGGCCAAACTCAAACGAGGCGACCAGGACGGCAAACCGTTCTCGCGACGTGGCCCCCATGAGCGGCCTCTGCACCCGCTGCCTGGACGGCTGCCGGGGCAACTGCGAGGTGTTCAAGGCAACCTTTCGCAGCCGGGAACTAATATATCCGGGACCGTTCGGCGAGATCACCGCAGGCGGCGACAAGAACTACCCGATTGACTACTCTCATCTCAACATCCAGGGCTACGCTCTGGGTGCCAAGGGTTTGCCCAAGGGCGTCAAGGCGAATCCCGACACGGCCATCTTCCCGGCGGTAAACACCGAGACTGCATACGGGTGGGACATCAAGGTCAAGATGAAGGTGCCTATCTTCACCGGCGCTCTGGGTTCTACCGAGATCGCCCGCAAGAACTGGGAGCACTTCGCCGTTGGCGCCGCTATCAGCGGGGTCACG
Organism: uncultured Dehalococcoidia bacterium; assembly: GCA_964490995.1. Lineage (GTDB taxonomy): Bacteria > Chloroflexota > Dehalococcoidia > SZUA-161 > SZUA-161 > CAZBET01. The sequence continues at coordinate 3,952 of CAZBET010000075.1, read as the reverse complement.
CTCGTCTGCGGTGAGAATGTCTGCGGCATCGACCCGAAGCTGGAGCGGGACGCAAAAGGCAAGGTGACATCATCGCCCGACATGGACCGCCGCATCGAAATCTACAGGCGGTATCATCAGGGCTACGGCGAGATGCTGGTGCAGATGAACGTGGAGGACACCAGGCTCGGTGTCGGCGAATATGTCCACAAGAGACACGGGCTGGAGACTATTGAGTTGAAATGGGGCCAGGGCGCGAAGTCCATCGGCGGCGAGATCAAGGTCAGCAGCCTGGAACGAGCATTGGAGCTTCAGAAACGCGGCTACATTATCACTCCGGACCCCTCAAGCCCCATCACTCAGGCTGCCTTCGAGGCCGGTGCCATCAAGGAGTTCGAGCGCCACAGCCGGATGGGTTTCATCGATGAGAATGGCTTCCAAGCGGAAGTCAAGCGTCTGCGCGACATAGGATTCAAGAGGATCACCCTGAAGACCGGCGCCTACGGACTGCGCGAGTTGGCCATGGCTATTAGGTGGGGCTCGAAGGCGAAGATCGACCTGCTCACCATAGACGGGGCCTCTGGCGGCACCGGCATGAGCCCGTGGCCGATGATGGAAGAGTGGGGTATACCTCCTCTCTACCTGCATTCGGCCGCCTATGAGTTCTGCAAGAAGCTGGCCGACCGCGGCGAGCGGCCACCTGACGTCGCCTTCGCCGGGGGCTTCAGCAGCGAGGACGGTGTATTCAAGGCGCTCGCCCTCGGCGCGCCCTTTGCCAGGGCAATATGCATGGGCCGTGCCCTGATGATACCCGGCATGGTCGGCAAGAACATCGCCCTGTGGCTCAAAGACGGCAACCTGCCTAAGACCGTCGGCGACTTCGGCTCGACGCCGGAGGAGATCTTCGTCTGCTACAAGGACGTCGAGAACATAGTTGGCAAGAACGAGATGAAGAACATCCCTCTCGGCGCCGTGGGGATCTACAGCTATGCCCAGAAGATCAGGGTGGGGCTCCAGCAGTTGATGGCCGGCGCCCGATGCTTCAGCGTGCCTGCGATCAGCAGGAGCGACCTCATGTCCCTGACCGAAGAGTGCGCCAAAGTCACGGGGATACCGTACCTGATGGATGCCTACAGGGAAGAGGCCATGAAGGTCCTGGCAAGCTAGGCTGGTGATGTGATGATGCGGGGCGGGGTGTTATAATGTCTCCGCGGGGTGCAACATGAAAGTGCTTATCCTGGCTCCATTCTGGCGCTCTGTGATGGAGGAAATGCGGAGGAAGTGGGAGGTCACCTACGAGAACTGGATGGACACAAGCAAGCTCCTGTCCTCCGAAGAATTCGTGGAGCGCATTCAAGGGGAGAACATCGAGGTACTGGTCGTCGAGGCCGACTTCCTGATGCGCGAGGTCTTCGAGAAGGCAACGAAGCTCAAGCTCCTCGCGGTCTGCCGTGCCGACGTGACCAACATCGACGTCAAGGCTGCTACGGAGCACGGCGTCCCCGTGGTGAACACCCCTGCCAGGAACGACGTCGCCGTGGCGGAGCTCACGGTGGGGCTGATGCTGTCCCTGGTGCGGCGCATCCCCTACGCGCATCACATGGTCATCTCAGGGAA
>CAZBET010000075.1:0-2256 GCA_964490995.1 uncultured Dehalococcoidia bacterium | reverse complement strand
CTGCACTGCGTGAGTGTCCCCGAGACCATGGGCCTGATCAACGCGCAGCGCATCGCGTTGATGAAGCCCACAGCCTATCTGATTAACGCAGCCAACGCCTACGTGATAGACAACGAGGCGGTTATCAGGGCCCTGCAGGAGAAGCGCATCGCTGGCGCTGCTTTCGACGTCTTTGAGACGTGGCCAGTGCGGCCGGATAGCCCGCTCCTGAAGCTGGACAACGTGGTGCTCACGCCCCACATCGGCGGGGCCACGGATGAAACTGTGATGCGCCATTCCCAGATGATAGCCGATGACATCGAACGATTCTTGAGAGGGGAACGGCCCAAGAACCTGGTCAATCCCAAGGTGTGGGAAAAGCGTGGCCGGTAAGTACGTTCTCGCCATAGATGCCGGTTCCGGGGGATGCCGTGCTCTGGTCATCGACCTCCGCGGCAAGCTGATTGCGTCTGCTTCACAGGACTGGGGCTATTACGTCCCGGCCGACGCCGCGCCGATGGGCAAGGAGTTCGACCCCGGGGCGTTCTGGGGCATCATCTGCCAGCTCGTTGCGGAATCAGTCAAGAAGTCGGGGATGGCTGCGAAAGACATCGCCGCCGTCAGCGCTGCCAGCCAGAGGCAGGGCGCTGTATTCCTCGACAGGGCTGGCCGCGAGCTGTACGCCGGCCCCAATGCCGACATCCGGGCGATAGTCGAAGGCTTCGCCATCGACAACGAGCACCGCGACGACGTCTATGGCATCACCGGACACGCCCCATCGTTGCTCTTCGTGCCAGCCAAGCTCCAATGGTTCAAGGCCAATCGTCCAGAGGTCTACCAGCGGATCGCCACTGTTTTGTCCATCAGCGACTGGATCGCATTCAGGTTATCAGGCCAGCGGGTGGGGGAGGCCTCCAATATCAGCGGCATCGGACTTCTGGACGTCCACGACCTCAAGGGGCCAGGTCGTTTGAGGAAAACCCTCGACCTCCCCGCAGGGGTCTGCCCGGAGATCGCCGCCGCGGGCACCCGCGTCGGGGCCATCACAGCCGCGGCCGCAGAGCAATCGGGCCTGGCTCCCGGGACTCCGGTGGTCGTGGGTGGGGCGGATACCCAGTGCGGCCTCCTCGGCATGGGAGTGACGGCTCAGGGCCAGGTCGGCATCGTAGCAGGATGGAGCGGCTCCGTCCAGATGGTGACGCCCGGTGCCGTCATAGACTCGAAGGGCCGCACCTGGACGACCTGCCATATTGTACCGGGGAAGTGGGTCGTGGACAGCAATGCACAGCAGTCCGGGGGCGCCTACCGCTGGCTCAAAGACACCCTGTTCGAAGGGGTCGAGGACGGGCAGGCCTACGCCGAGATGGACAGGCTGGCCCAGAACGTGCCGCCGGGCGCCGGAGGCGTGTTCGCCTCCATTGGGCCGACGGTCATGGACATGACCCGCATGCGGATCAGCCTAGGGGGGTTCATCTTCCCCGTGACGCCCAGCGTAACCGACGTCAAGAGAGGACACCTGGTCAGGGCCGCGTTGGAGAACCTCAGCTTCGCCTTCAAAGGCAACTGCGACCAGATCGAGGAGATCACCCAATCGAGGGTCAGGGATGTGAGCATCGGCGGCGGCCTGGCGCAGAGCCAGTGCCTGGTCCGGATACTGCCCAGCGTGCTTGGCATGCCGGTGACCGCTTTCGAGGTGTCAAACGTCACATCGTGGGGGACGGCCATGTGCGCCGCCGTCGGCGCCGGCATCTACCGCGACCTCGAGCAGGCCTCCGAGGCCATGAGACCCAAGTCCAGAGTCATCGAGCCGGACCCCGAGAGCGCTGAAGCGTACGCGGGCTACTACCAGAAGTGGCTCACCGCCGCGAAATGGCTGGACGACCTCGGCCAGACCCTTGGCTGAGGCACCTGTGCGAGAGGCTTTCCAGCCTCGAGAACGGCCCATCGGGCCTGGAAAGGCCCTCCCACAGCAGCGAAACCACCGAAATCCACCATCGCCTGCTCCCAATTCTCCGTGCTCGCGTGCCGCTCCCTTCCTTGACATAGAAGTCGCGGCTAGATAGGATATTCGTGCCCAGCAGGAGCGAGCTCCTGGTCGCCGCAGGCAGACTGAGAGGCACTCCTCCGGTCGCTTTGGCTTGTCGACCGGTGCGGCCACCTATGAAGACGAGCATTCTCGACACGATCGACTCGCCCGCTGAACTCAGAGGGCTGACCTATGAGCAACTGGAGCATCTGAGCGCCGAGATACGGGAGGAGTTGGTCAAGAGGGTCTCT
>CAZBET010000074.1:3126-7575 GCA_964490995.1 uncultured Dehalococcoidia bacterium | reverse complement strand
GATACGTCATTTCCCGCAGCTTCGCCTCAGCTTCAACAGGTGTCAAACTGAAGTCGGAGCATCCGCTCCGACCCGGCTTGGAGCAGATGCTCCAAGCTACCCGGAATCCTGAGTCCCGGGACAGGCTCAGGGGGACGTGCCTACTCCCAGTCGAGCAGGAGCTGTCTCAGCTTGAACAGTGCCGAGTAGACAGCGCGCCGCTTCACTTCGGGTCGACTGGGCGGATACCGTATCGAGAGCGAGCCCCCTTTCTTCTCGGCATCAATCGCGATGTGAACCGTGCCGACCGGCTTTCCCTCAATCTCGGAAGGCCCTGCCACACCGGTGACGCCGATGCCGATGTCCGCTCCGGCACGCAGGCGCGCCGCTTTGGCCATGGCGGCTGCGACATCCGGGCTGACGGTTCCCTCCCGGGCCAGCAGTGCGGCGTCAACTCCGAATGCTGCCTTCATCTGCGCTGAGTAAGCGACAAGACCGCCCTTGAAGTAGTCCGAACTACCGGCAACATCGGTGATGGTGCTGGCCAAGAGGCCGCCGGTGCAGGACTCCATGGTGGCCAGGGTCAATCTCCTCTGCCTGAGCAGAGAGCCGACCAACTCCTCCAGGGTTTCGTCGTCGAACCCCCAGACAGCGAAGCCGAGCATGTCGTGCAGCCGCAGCTCTAACCCCGCGATCATTTCCTCTGCCTTCGCCCGCTCGGGAGCCTTCGCGGTGAGACGAAGCTGGACACCATCGATCTTGGCGTAGAGCGCCAGGGTGGGGTTCGTTGAGCAGAGCAGGGGGCTTACCATCTCGTTCAGCTTGGCCTCGGTCAGGCCCATCGTCTTGATTGTGCGTGAGATGATTACCTCACGGCCCAGCCTCTGCTTCAACCGGGGTTTCACCTCCACTTCCCACATCTGCTTCAGTTCGCAGGGGGGGCCGGGCAGCGCCAGTACCATCCGACCATCTCGCTCCACCCACCACCCGGGCGCGGTGCCACGCGAGTTGGTGATGGCCCGTGCAGACGGTATGAGGTTGGCCTGCCGGATATTGCATTCCGGCATCTGATAGCCGATCCTCTTAAAGATGGCCCTGATTCCGTGCTCCAGACCGGGGTCGACCCGCATCTCCTCACCGAGCGACTCGGCGATGGCTTCTCGTGTGATGTCGCCCTCAGTGGGGCCCAGGCCTCCGGTGACTATGATTATGTCGGAGCGGCCCCAGGCGCGCCTCAGCGCCTCGACTATCCGCCCGCGGTTATCGCCCACTTGTGTGATCCAGTAGAGGTCTATGCCGAGGAGTGGCAGCTCAGAGGCGAGATAGGGCGAGTTGGTGTCGGTAATCTGCCCCAGGAGCAGTTCCGTGCCGGTGGAGATGATCTCAGCTTGCATGGCGGGGTCACGACGCGCTGGCTTTGCGGATTATGCCCAGAGTCACTTCAGCGGCTCGCTTCCCTGAGAGGAGCATGGCGCCGAAGGTGGGACCCATGCGCGGCAGGCCGTGCACCGCGCCCACCGCCATGCCGGTGACCACAAGGCCGGGGTGAACCTCTCCGGTGTACTCCACGACGGCGTCCTCGGACTTGTCGATCCAGAGAGCACCCTCGCCTTTTATCTTGATGAGGCCCCGCTTCTCCAGCTTCTTGACCACAGTAGCATCGTGGCCGGTAGCATCGATCACGACCCTGCATTCCAGCGGCACCGGATCGAGGGCGGCGTTCTCTCTGGGTATGTAGGAGATGGGGCTCCAGTTGACCACTACTCCCGCCACCCGGTTGTTCTCGTGGAGAATCACATCTTCCAGAAGAGTGAGGGAGAAGCACTTGACGCCGGCGTCGCAGGCGGCGGCGATCAGCTTGGCGCAGGCGTGATGGGCGTCCGCCACGTACAGCCCTTCGGAAGCCTTCTCGTAGGGCACTCCCAGCTCGTCGAGCACCTTCTGGGCAGGCTCCCGCAGCGTGAACTTGTTCATGAAGTAGCCGCCGATCCAGAAGCCACCGCCGAGATAGTTGTTTCTTTCCACCACCAGCACCTTGAGCCGGGCTTTCGCCAACTCTCTCCCGGCTATCAACCCGCTGGGGCCTGCACCAACTATGATCACGTCGCTCTCGGCGTATTCCTCAAACTGACGCAGGTAGCTGGTTACGATGGCACGGGTGACGTCCTTCTCTCTTACGGGATGGAACAGCGGCATCTTCCGACTCCCTTCAATGCTCGGAGAACTAGCACCGTTCAGCGCGGGTTCCGAGGTACTTCGCGACCAGCTCCATGGCGCAGTACTGCCCGCACATGCTGCAGCCGACCCCCGAGGTCTGGTGCTTGGCCCGGCCTTTCGCGGCTCGCTCTGGGTCGAGGGCGAGCTTGAGCTGCTCCTGCCAGTCAAGGTTCTTGCGGGCCATGGACATCTTCAGGTCCCATTCCCTGGCTCCCTTGATGCCCTTCACGATATCGCCGGCATGGGCAGCCAGCCGCGTGACGACCACCCCCTCCCGAACGTCCTCAGGCTCGGGCAGAGACAGATGCTCCGTGGCGGTCACGTAGCACAGGTAGTCCGCGCCGGCTGCGGCGGCGATCGCGCCGCCGATTGCTGCGCTTATGTGGTCATAGCCGGCGCCAACGTCCGTCACCAGCGGACCCAGCACATAGAACGGGGCGCCTTTGCACACCAGCTTCTGGAGCTGCACGTTCGCGGCGATCTGGTCCAGGGGCATGTGGCCCGGGCCCTCAACCATTGCCTGCACGCCGGCGCCCCGGCTCCGTTCCACGAGCTCTCCGATGGTGAGCAGTTCCTCTATTTGCGCGCGGTCTGAAGCATCGGCCAGGCTTCCCGGGCGAAGCCCGTCCCCCAGACTGAGCGTAACATCGTACTTGCGTGCAATCGCCAGCAGCCGGTCGAAGTGCTCATACAGCGGGTTCTCCTGTCTGTTGTGCAGCATCCATCCGATGAGAAAAGCGCCGCCGCGGGACACGACGTCGGTGACTCTGGGAGACTGCCTCAGCCGGCTCACGGCCTTCTGCGTGACGCCGCAGTGGACTGTCATGAAGTCGACGCCGTCCTCGGCCTGCTCCTCGAGCACCGCGAAGAGGTGGTCGACCGGCATGGCCACGATCGAGCCCCACCTGCTGATTGCCTCAATGCCAGCCTGGTATATGGGGACGGTGCCCAGCGGTAGAGATGTCGCGCGAATAATGGCACGGCGGATGGCGCCGATATCGCCGCCGGTACTGAGGTCCATCACGGTATCCGCGTGCCCCTCGGCTGCGGCTTTCAACTTCTCCAGCTCGGCATTCACGTCGCAGTAGTCTGGCGAGCTACCGATGTTGGCATTGACCTTGGTGCGCAGTCCTTGGCCTATGCCACAGGGTTGCACGTTTCTGTGCCTGGCGTTGGCTGGGATCACGATCGTGCCCTCGGCCACGCCCAGCCGCACCGTCTCCGGCTCCAGCTCTTCCTTGTGAGCGACGGCCGCCATCGCCGGAGATAGGATACCCTGCCGCGCCAGTTCCAGTTGAGTCACATTCCCCCCCAGAAACGGAAAACCACGAACCTAGGTTCGCGGTCGTTCTCGTGTCCGCTTTCCTACGCTCGGATTACCGAGGTCAGGTTCAAAGGGTTGGTGGCGGCGCCACCTCTCAGCCTCTGAGCTCCCCTAGCGGTCCCCTATTCAGTTTGACCTAAGTATACACCGAAACGCGGGCGGTTGCAAGCATGGCTCTCCTGCGCGATGATGGCGCCTCGGCTGCGGTCAGCTTCAGGCGGAGGGTAGAACAAGCGCGGAGACGCTTCTGCGCTTTGTCATTCCCGCGGAAGCAGGAATCCAGACTTCTCCGTGTGCGCGCCTGGATTCCCGCCTGCGCGGGAATGACATGCCGACTTCGGCGGCCAATTCCAGTCGCTGATTCTGAGCCGCCGTTAGTGACCTCCTCAGACTCCGCCGGACGCTAGTATTCCGCCTCCGATTGCCCCAGTTTGCACTCGGTGTTGAGGCACTCCATCTGATTGCGGCATTGATACCAGAAGAGCGACATCTCGCCGCAGGCCGGGCACTTCTGGATGCGAGGCACGCTCCCGCTCCTGTGCTTCAGCGTGGATTCTTCGTACCAGCAGATGGGGCAGCCAGCATTGGCATCGAAGTACCGCCTGTGCCTGGGGCAATAGGTTGAGCGCCGGTTCGGCAGAGGCGCGCTTTCATCAGCCATTTCGGCTGCCTTTCTGCGGCGGAGGTACGGTTGGCAGCGGGCTCTCCTCTAGTCCCACCAGTTCTTGTGCCCTCTGATAGCGGCTGCCAACGGCGCTACTATGAGCCAGAGCGCTATGGTTATCAGCATGGCCATAGTGTAGCCGATGGTCGGTGCGCCGAAGTTCGGCGCGATAATGCCCCAGAAGATCATGGTGAGCCAGGCGCAGAAGAAGAAACCAGCGCCGGCCGCGGGGATAGCGAAGAACCCCGACATCGCATGCCTCCTT
>CAZBET010000074.1:0-3026 GCA_964490995.1 uncultured Dehalococcoidia bacterium | reverse complement strand
GAAACCAGCGCCGGCCGCGGGGATAGCGAAGAACCCCGACATCGCATGCCTCCTTTGCAGTTGGTAATGACTCTGCCTGTATCAGCCGCCCTGAGCACCGCGCGTGCTTGCGCTATATGATACCACAAAAGCCCGATGGCGCGGTTGCTGCCGTTGCTTCGGCGGGCCGGGGACGCCGCTGGCAGACAAGCTGTGTAGTCCGCGTTGCGAGACAGTGTATAATGAGGCAGCGGCACAAGAGAACTCAAAGCATGGACACTGTTGAGGTCTACGGCGTGAGGTTCCTGAAGTGCGAGAGGGAGACCTGCCGCTGGAACATCGGCTACACGCCGCGTGACCTGAACCGGTTCGGGTCCGAATGCACTTACAGGCAGGGAATGGGAATCAGGGTGTGCAACTTCGGATGCAGGGCTCTGGCCTACGGCTGCAGCATCGACATCGATTGCCCTTACAGGATCGACCTGTGCCATCTGCTCGGCAGCGACCTGAGTATCGAGTGCCGCTTCTGGGGAAGCATAGACCCCGAGGTGGCGAAGAGGGCTCTGGGCGTGGAGCAACACTCCACGTAGCCGGGAAACCGGAGTCTGGCGAGGAATCAACCGTGCCCAGCCGGATCGGCCCGTCGAGGGGCGAGAGACCTTTTCTGTCAGCCGTGCCGAGCCCAAGGCCGTTCGTGGTGAGCCCTTCGGCTTCGCTCGGGGCAGGCTCTGTCGAACCATGAACGGCTCCCTCGGCGCGCGCAGGAAAGGCCCTTCGACAGTCCTTCGGCAGGCTCAGGACATGGCTCAGGGCGAACGGGGGATAGCGGGTGTTGGCGCAGATGGAATACGAGTTTGAGTGGGCCTACTGCCCCGAGTGTAACCGGACGCTGGTTGTCGAGTCGCGGGTGGAGAAGGACAGCGGCCGTTTCGAGATGGTTGTCTGCCCGGTGTGCGGCATGGAATTGGGCGAGATACGGTCTGACGGCGGCTACGACTTCATAGGCACCGCTTGCGGCTACCTCTATCCGGGCAAGCCCTGCTGCGGCGCAGACGCTTGATTCTCAGGGTAGGGGCGAACCAGTGTGTTCGCCCTCGGTCACCGGGCAGACACGCGGGTCTGCCCCTACGGCGACCTACCTACGGTGCTGCCCCTCGTCGCTGCTCTCGGTGGATGTCATCGTCCCCATCCCCAAAATAGCGTCTAAGGATGTAGTTGCCCAATTCATTGGTCTGGCCCGCCTGATGAATCAGGCAACTACAGGGCAGGGTCGTCGTATTGCTTCGGGGCAAATGGAAGAGGGTCGGTTGTGTGAGTAGGGGCGAACCAGTGTGTTCGCCCTCGGTCACCGGGCAGACACGCGGGTCTGCCCCTACGATGCGTGATTGGCGTTGTTCTCCTTAGAGAGAGCCCAATGAATCCGTACCAGCCGGTTGCGGACCAATGCCGGGGCCTGACCTCTAAGTCGAACGCCTGAGCTTCTGAATCGCTGCCTCGATGCGCCTGAGGCATCTCTCCTTGCCGAGCACCTCCATGGTCTGGAAGAGTGGTGGGGCGGCGGTGCGCCCGGTGGTGGCGACGCGCAGCAGGCCGAAGAAGTCGCCCGTCTTCAGGCCCAGCTCGGTGGACAGCCTGCGAAGCGCTGTCTCAAGTGAGGCAGCATCGAAGGTGGCGAGGTCTTGAAGCCGCTCACTAGCGGCTTCAAGACCCTTGATCCCACTTTCCTTGGTCAGCTTCTTGCCGAGAGGCAGATTCGCTTCGTGGGAGAGTTCGTCGGTGAAGAAGAACTCAGCGAAGCTGGAGGCCTCGCCTGACGTCGTAATGCGTTCCTTGATCAGCGGCGCCATCTGATCGACATATTCGCGCGAGATAGGCCGTGCCAATGATTTGGGCAGGTCCCTTTCCAGAAACGGCAGCACCTGGTCCGTTAGCTCCGGGGCGCTCAGATTCCGGATGTAGAACCCGTTCATCCACTTCAGCTTGTCGTGGCTGAAGATGGCCGCTGTCTTGCCGATGCGCTCTATCGAGAAGTGGCGGATGAGCTCCTCCCGGCTGAAGATCTCGGTGCGGTCATCGAGCGCCCACCCCAGCAGGGCGAGGAAGTTGACCATCGCTTGCGGCAGGTATCCCTGGTCTCTGAACTCCGTGACCGCCGTGGCCCCGTGCCGTTTGCTCAGCTTCGACTTGTCCGGGCCCAGAATCATCGGCAGGTGGGCAAAGAGGGGCGGCTGCCATCCGAACGCCGTGTAGAGCAGCACATGCCGGGGCGTGGACGAAAGCCACTCGTCGGCCCGCATGACGTGGGAAACCTTCATGAAGTGGTCGTCCACCACGTTGGCGAGGTGATACGTCGGGAAGCCGTCGGACTTCAGCAGCACCAGGTCGTCAAGCTCGCTGTTGTCGAAGGAGATGTCGCCGCGGATCAGGTCGTGGAAGGTGGTCTGCCCATCGAGGGGGGCCTTGAAGCGGACTACCGGCGTGATGCCCTTGCGTTCGAAGCCGGCTCGCTGCTCCGCGGTCAAGTCACGACAGTGGCGGTCGTAGCTGCGCACTGCTTCCTTTGCCTCGGCCATCTCGGAGCGCCGCTGCGCGAGGCGCTCCGTGGAGCAATAGCACCAGTAGGCGTGGCCGGACTCGAGCAGTTGTCCCACGTGCTTGCGGTACAGGTCGAGGCGTTCCGATTGGAAGTACGGCCCGTACTCTCCGCCGACTTCAGGGCCTTCGTCCCAGTTCAGCCCCAGCCACTTGAGGCTGTCCAGGATGGACTCCAGCGCCCCTTCCACCTTGCGGGCCTGGTCGGTGTCCTCGATGCGGACGATGAACGCGCCGCCGGTGTGGCGGGCAAAGAGCCAGTTGAACAGGGCCGTCCTGATGTTGCCTATGTGAGGGTATCCGGTGGGGCTGGGCGCAAAGCGCACCCGCACCTCTCCTTGGCTCATAGCTCTCCCTTCGGGTTGAATCCTATTCTAGCATCCGCCCCTGTGACCGTCTATTCCGGCCGCCAATCCTTGACAATGGCGGCTCCAAACTGCTGTAATCTAAGCGGC
>CAZBET010000073.1:0-7634 GCA_964490995.1 uncultured Dehalococcoidia bacterium | reverse complement strand
TTCTGGAACTCCTCCTCGCTGAATCTCAGTATCGAGAGCCTGTGAGTGACTTCCTCGGAGGTGCCCCTGTAGGCTTTGAGCTCGGCCGCCCTGTGTTCCTCGTGGGGCAGGTATATGCCTCCTGTGTCAGCGCCCATTACTTCAACGACTTTTCCCAATGCGCTGTCGAGCAACTCCTGCATGTTCAGGGTCTGGCTCACTGTCTGGGCCACCGCATAGAGCGCCTCCATCCGCTTGGCATCACGCTGCGTCCTCTCCTCAGCCTGCTGGCGTCCGGTAACGTCCCTGGCGACCGCTATTATCTCCACGGCCTCCGGGCCAGGTATCTGCGAGAGAGAGAACTCGAGATACACAAAGCTTCCGTCCTTCTTCTGGAACCTTGATGTGCCGCGGTAGAAGCCATGCTCCTTTATCTGGGTATAGAGCGCCGTGACGAATTCCCGAGGGCTGACGTCGGCGGGGTAGAAGAAGTCGGCACTCCTGCCAAGCAGTTCAGCCTTCGCGTACCCGTATATCTGCTCCACCCGGTCGTTGCACCAGACTATGACGCCGTTCTTGAAGAGGAATACCGCATCGCTGAGGTTGCCGACCAGTGCCGAGTACTGCTGTTCCGATTCTCGCAAGGCCTCCTCAGCTTTCCTGCGGTCAGTCACGTCTATGAAGGACGAGATCGTGTGGATGGGCTTCCCTTGCTCATCCCTGACAACGCTCGATGACACCTGAACATTGACCAGCCTCCCATCCTTCCTCTTGCCCACCACCTCACCAGCCCATGTTCCGGTTTCAAGCACCGATTTCGCTATCTCCCGGATGTCCACAGCAGGACCCGGCTGCAGGAAGTCCCAGTAGTTCCTGCCCAGCAGTTCCTCCTTGCTCTCGCCCCCCAGCAGTCCAAGGCAGGCCTTGTTCACGTACGTTATCCTGCCCTCGAGGTCCGACATTGCCACAGCGTTCAGAGAATTCTCAATGGCGTTCTCCCTGAGGCGCAGTTGCTCCTCCGCACGTTTGCGCTCGGTGATGTCCATGAGTGTTCCCAAGACCGACCGCCTGCCTTGGTACTGAATCGAACTGACCCAGTCCAGAACCCAGATGTACTCGGAGTTCCTCCTCACGAACCTGAACTCGTAGGGCAGGCTCCGCTGACCCTTCAGGACCTCTATCGCCTTAGCCCTGACTTCCTCCCTGTCGTCGGGGTGCACGAAATCCAGAGAGCGTTTCCCCACCAACTCGTCTCTGGTGTAGCCGGCCATTTGCTCAAAGGGCCGGTTCACATATTGCAGGACCCCGTCCTGCAAGAGATATATGCCGGTTGCGGCAGTCTCGAGTATCCCTGTGGACAGCGCTTCACTCTCCTTCAGCTCCTCGTTCTTCCTCGTCAGTTCGTCCATCAACTCTGCCCGAGACAGGCGCATGAGCTTCTCACGCGCTGTGGCGACGAAATCTGGGGTTGGGGCAAAACCAGGGTCGGGAATGTACTTGAGGGCCTCAACTCTCTCCGAACCATCCTCTCCGCGAACCGACCGCAGACTGTCAAATACGCTCACGGCCTTGCGCACATCATAGCCACCGTTCAGGCTCTGGAAGACGAGTTGCAGACAGAAGACCTCGCGTTCTCGAGCAACGCCAACCCTGATGCTGGACTCCTTGGCCTTCAGATGCACACTGCGGCTCAGCTCTGAGGTCACCGTGGCGAGTCTGGTGGCAGTGATAGGGCTGAACTTCAGGTCCTCGGCCAACTGGCGGATCTTGTTCCTCGCCTGGACCATCGAGTCTTCGTCCCTGATCCGGATGGTCCCAAGCTCAATCATGCGGTGTATCCCAAGGCGATATGTGCGAGTACGAGGTTCATTGCCAACTCACTGTGACGCAAAGTACGAGTACTTGCCGAGCACATTAGCATACCACAGGACACGTGTCAATAGTACTTTCATGCACTATTCGCGGTAGACTACCGTTACCATCGTCGAGTAGCGAGCACGAGTCTCCCCGTGCCGTGATGTCGCGTCAGAGCATTGAACCACCTTTGCTCACAACCCCGGTCAGTAGTAGCGTCGCCTCTTTTTCAAAAGTTCCACGCGATGCACCGACTTGTCCCACATCTGTTCGGTCAATTGCCTATGCCTCACCAGCCTTCCGTTGAAGGTCATAGAGCTTGGTGATGGCCTCCAGCGGGGTGATTGAGGAGATGTCCAACTTGAGGATCTCATCGACAAGGGGCGCCTTCTGGCCGAAGAGCGGTAACTGCGCAGAGGCCGGCTTGCCGCCGCCGCGGCGGGGCCGTGCCGTTCGCTCTGTGCCGGCCTCGCCATGGTTCTCCAGTTCACGCAGTACCTCCTCGGCACGGTGTACAACGGCTCGAGGCAGGCCGGCGAGTTGGGCTACATGGATGCCGTAGCTCTTGTCAGCGCCGCCTGGAATTATCCTGCGCAGGAAGACCACCTTGCCGCCTTCTTCTGATACCGCGACGTTGAAGTTCTTCACGCGCGGCAGGAAGCCGGCAAGGGCGACCAGTTCGTGATAGTGGGTGGCAAAGAGCGTCTTGGCGCCAAGCCTCGGGTGATTGTGAATGTACTCCGCCACAGCCTGCGCTATGGAAAGACCGTCGTAGGTTGACGTCCCGCGCCCGATCTCATCCAGAATGATGAGCGACTTCGACGTGGCATTGTTCAGTATATTCGCGGTCTCCAGCATCTCAATCATGAAGGTGGACTGCCCCGTGACCAGGTCGTCCTGAAGCCCAACCCTGGTGAAGATCCGGTCGACCAGACCGATGGTGGCCGAGTCCGCCGGCACGAAGCTGCCTATCTGAGCCAGGAGCACGATGATAGCCACCTGCCGCAGATAGGTGGATTTCCCCGACATGTTGGGACCGGTAAGGATGACCAGTTGAGCGTCCCTGTTTGAGATATAGGTATCGTTGGGAACGAACTGCTCATCGACCAGAGCCCGCTCCACGACAGGATGACGCCCGCCGGAAATGGCTATCGAGTCGTCCCTGGTCAGCTTGGGGCGCACGTAGCCGTACCTGGCTGCCACCTCGGCGAAGGCCGAAAGCACGTCGACCTGGGCCAGCGCGGCAGCGATCCGGAGAATACGGTCGCCCGACTCACCAATCTGGTGGCAGACCTGCCGAAAGAGGCTGCTTTCGAGTTCGGCGATCTTGGACTCGGCGTTCAGAATCAGCGACTCATACTCCTTGAGCTGCGGGGTGAAGTAGCGCTCTGCTCCCACAAGCGTCTGCTTGCGTATGTAGTCAGCGGGGACGCGGTGAACATGAGGCGACGTGACCTCGATGTAGTAGCCGAAGACCTTATTGTAGCCGACCTTAAGCGACTTGATGCCGGTCCTCTCGCGCTCGGTTCGCTCCAGGTCGGCAAGGTACTTCCGGGCATTCGACGATGCCGACCGCAGTTCATCGAGCTCGCCGGAGAAGCCGCCCCTTATCACGTCTCCTTCACCCAGCGAAGCCGATGGTTCGTCGACTACAGCCCGCGCGATCAGTGCTACGATATCGTCGCAGGGCTTCAGCTCCGAGTAGAGCCACCCCAGGTCCTTCTCGTCCTCAAGCAGAGCGCTAACCTGGGGCACTAGCTCGAGGCTGCGCCCCAGGGAGACAAGCTCCCTGGGGTTGGCAATGCCCGCCCTGACCCGGTTGGTCAGCCGTTCTAGGTCTCCTACCTTGCCGATAAGGCCGATGACCTCCACTCGCCGCGGGGACATGAAGCAGGACACAGCTTGCTGCCTCTGCTCCAGTTGCTTCATGTCGAGCAGCGGCTGCCCCAGCCACCTCTTGAGGAGCCTTCCCCCCATGGGTGTCCTGCTGACATCGATGACAGACAGGAGCGAGCCACTGCTCAGCCCCAGGCGGCTGCTCTGAAACAGCTCCAGATTGCGGCGCGTCTGGGCGTCCAGTGTCATGAAGGACTCGGTCGAATACGTAGTCAGGCTACCGATCTGCCCCAGCGCGCCCTTCTGGGTCTGTGCCAGGTAGTGCAGTATGGAGCCAGCCGCTCTCACCGCAAGCGGCAGGTGGGCACAGCCGTAGCCTTCCAGAGAAGCTGCACCGAGGGTCTCGAGGAGGGTGTGCCGCGCCTCATCCAGCTCGAACCACCCGTCTTCGAGTTCCGTCGCAGGCACAACCGGCCACGAGCGGTTGAGCTGGACACCGCGGGGGACAATGACCTCCGAGGGCCGAAGCCGCTCCAACTCCAATGCCACCCTTTCCACCGGAACTTGGGCAGTGGCAAACTCGCTTGTCGTTATGTCCACGTACGCTATGCCTGCCTCCTTGCCCTCGACGACAATGGAGGCCAGGTAGTTGTTCCCCTTCAGGTCGAGTAGATTGGGTTCCGTCACCGTCCCCGGGGTCACCACCCGCACCACCTCCCGTTCAACAAGCCCCTTCCCGGGCTTGGGCTCGCTCACTTGCTCGCAAATCGCCACCTTGTAGCCCTTGTTGATGAGTTTCGCGAGGTAGTTGTCCAGGGCATGATAGGGAATGCCAGCCATAGGATAGCGCTGCCCTTTGCCCATCTCTCTGGAGGTCAGCGTGATCTCCAGTTCGCTGGACACGAGCTTGGCATCATCGTCGAAGGTCTCGTAGAAATCGCCAAGCCGGAAGAGGACAATGGCCTGAGGGTAGCTGCGCTTGATCTTGAGGTACTGGCTTCTGATGGGCGTTGCACTCATTTCGCCACCGTGTTCGCTATTCTACTAGAACCGCTCCCTCAAGGAAAGGTTTGGTCAAGTCGGGGAGCGTCAATGGTTTGAGCGGGCTTACAGCAAGCTAGGGCGAATCTGTATTGACACTGCTGGCGGGCAGTGGTATAATTGGGCATACTCGTTCCCGATGACCACGTGCCACCGAGTGTTGAGTTCGTGTCCCCGCGTCTCGTTTCGCTTCACCTGGACAAGATGATGGCTAAGAAATTGTTGTTGATCAATCCGAGTGATGAAGCCAAGCTGAATGCCATAAGGGTCCGCAATTTCAGGTACGCACCCCCAATTCTAGCCTATTTGGCAGCATTGACGACATCTGACTGGGATACGAAGATAGTCGATGAGAATATCGAGCCGATAACCTTCGAGGAAGCTGACCTCGTAGGTATAACCGCTATGACCTGGAATGCTCCCAGAGCGTACGAAGTATCTGAGCAGTACAGGCGAAAGGGCATCAAGACAGTGATGGGCGGCATTCATGCCTCCATGCTATACGATGAGACTATGCAGTTCGTCGATTCCGTTGTAGTCGGTGAGGCGGAATCCGTTTGGCAGACTCTGCTCCATGATTTCGAAGGAAATGAATTGAAAAGGCTCTATAAGGGGGAGCGTATTCCTCTACAGAATCTCGTTAGACCCCGAAATGACCTCTATAGTGATAAGTATAGGGTCAAAGCTTCTGTGCAGACAGCTAGAGGTTGCCCCATGGATTGTGAGTTCTGCTCTGTGACCGCTTTTCATGGCCGAACGTATAGACAAAGACCTGTGGGAGAGGTACTGGAGGAAATAGAAGGTCTGAATTGCAGGGAGTTCTTTTTCTCGGATGACAACATTCTGAATTACGGGAAAAAGGCAGAAGAACGGGCAATTCAATTGTTCCGAGGGATGGCAGAGAGAGCACCGGGCAAGCGATGGGCTTCTCAAGTAGGAATCGATTTTGCACATAACCCAGAAGTGTTGAAGTGGGCGCGACAATCTGGTTGTTTGGCAGTACATATAGGCTTTGAATCCATAATTGAAGAAACACTCGAAGGTATGCAGAAGGTTAGAAACCTAGAGGTGGGTGTGAGAAAGTACAGAGAGGTGATCAAGAGAATACACGACCACGGTATTGGGGTAAATGGGGCATTCATCTTTGGTGGTGATGGGGACAGAAAGGATGTGTTTCAAAGAACGATAGAGTTCATCCTGGATTCAAAGATCGATTCAGCCTCATTCACAATTCTGACTCCCCTTCCAGGGACAAGACTATACGATAGATTGAGGTCTGAAGGAAGGTTGTTGCGCACCAATTACCCTGATGACTGGAAGCATTACGATTGCGAAGAGCCCGTATTCAGGCCCAAGCACATGACCCCTGATGAATTGGGCGAAGGTGTCTACCAAGTCTATAAGCACACGACCTCAAGAGTTGCATGCCTAGGAAGGGCTTTCAATTCGCTTACCCAAACGAAAAGCTTCCCTTTGACTGCTGTCGCCTATTCATTGAATCGCGGACTTGGTTCACTTGCGACGAGCAAATATCGATGTGTGAAAAGCGCATTGCCTTCTGCTGCTGCGGATTTCTCCACATCCCCCCCCAACGGACGGAGGGAGTAGCCTACCTGAGATAGAATCCAGGCGCAAGTAGAAATCCGCTCACGCACTTGACCCTACTGCGAAATATCGCTTCTGAAAGTAGAGAGCCACGTTCACCAGGCTGATGAGCACCGGCACCTCGACCAGAGGCCCGATGACGGCGGCGAAGGCCTGGCCCGAGCCGATGCCGAACACCGCCACGGCGACAGCGATGGCCAGCTCGAAGTTGTTGCTGGCTGCCGTGAAGGCGATTGTCGCCGTCTTCGGGTAGTCGGCCCCGCTCCTCTTCCCCATGTAGAACGACACCAGAAACATGACCACGAAGTAGATGAGCAGCGGTATGGCGATGCGCACCACATCCAGAGGCAGTTGAACTATGTACTCACCCTTGAGGGAGAACATCACCACGATGGTGAAGAGCAGCGCAATGAGCGTGACGGGACTGATCCTGGGGATGAACTTCTTCTCGTACCACTCACGCCCCTTGGCTCTGATTAGCGTGAAACGGGTAATCATGCCGCCGAAGAAGGGTATACCCAGGTAGATGAGCACGCTCTGGGCAATCTGCCATATGGTGATGTCCACGGCCGTGCCCTCCAGGCCGAACCACTCCGGCAAGACGGTTATGAAGACGTAGGCATACACAGAGTAGAAAACGATCTGGAAGATGGAGTTGAATGCCACCAGGCCGGCGGCATACTCGCTATCGCCCTTGGCCAGCTCGTTCCAGACAATGACCATGGCGATGCAGCGGGCCAGGCCTATCATTATCAACCCCATCATGTAGTCGGGATACGGCCACAGGAAGCCCAGGAAGGCGATAGCCAGGAAGAACATGAGCACCGGGCCGATAATCCAGTTCTGCACGAGTGACAGCCCCAGAACACGCCAGTCGCGGAACACCTTGCCCATCTCCTCGTACTTGACCTTGGCCAGCGGCGGATACATCATCAAAATGAGGCCGACAGCTATGGGAATGGAAGTTGTGCCTACCTGAAAGCGGTTGATGAAGCCGGCCGTCCCCGGGACGAAGTAGCCGAGACCCACCCCGAGCCCCATCGCCAGAAATATCCAGAGCGTTAGGAAACGGTCCAAAAGCGCAAGGCGGCGTATGCCAGTCCCTGACTCAACGTTGCTCATACTATCTCATCCGTCTCTTTCTATGTCTTTGCGAGTCCGTCCGCCTTGGGCGGAGGCGAAGCAATCTCAAGGTCTGTACCCTGCATCAGCGTTGAGATTCTCCGGTCGCCCTTCACCGCCAGAGAATGGTGAGGCACGCCTCGGAATCGCTATGCCTATCGCCACAGGCACAATAAACGATGAAGACTGTACTCCCC
>CAZBET010000072.1:0-7653 GCA_964490995.1 uncultured Dehalococcoidia bacterium | reverse complement strand
ACACCGGTGGTCGCGATATTGATTCCCATCAGATAAGGCACCGCTCGCCCCCAGTCAAACGATGTCAACCGAATCGGAAGTAGCCCAGTGCTTGGTGCTACCGCCGCGAGGCCTCGCGCCCGCACCAACGCCAACGGCGGACGCCCACTACCTGACACCCAGCAGCAGGTCCACCACCAACTGGTCCAACCGCTCGTACGGCTGTCCCCGGCGGCCCAGCGCGGCCCGGTCAAATTCGTGAGCCTTCAGCGCTCGGCCTCTCTTGGCTGAGTAGGGACCCAGATAGCCGGCCATGGACCCGTCGTCAGCCCTGACCTCAGCCAGCAAAGCCTGGATCTCAGGATCGGCCTGGAACCGCTCAGCCTTTTCCCTCAGTATCAAGTACGTGCGCATGCAGCCACAGGCGAAGGCCTTCACATCATCCGGGTCGGATGCGCGGTAGGCATGGGCGTCGAAGTGCCTGGGCCCAGGATAGCCCACGTCCTCCAGGAACTTGACCAGGAAGAAGGCCTGCTTCAGGTTCTGGGAGCCGAAGCGCAGGTCTTGATCATAACGCGCGAAGTTCTGGTCATTGAGGTCGATATGAAACAGCTTGCCTGCCTCCCAGGCCTGGGCCACCGCATGCATGAAGTTGAGGCCCGCCATGTGCTCGTGCGCCATCTCTGGGTTTACGCCGACCATCTCCGGGTGATCGAGGGTCTCGATGAAAGCCAGCATTGCCCCGGTCGTAGGCAGGTAGATGTCGCCCCGTGGCTCATTGGGTTTGGCCTCGAGGGCGAACTTCAGGTCGTAGCCCTGATCCAGGACATACGCCGCCAGGAAATTGAGGGATTCCCGAAGCCACTTCGCCGCTTCCAGCGGGTCTTTCGCAACATCTGTCTCCACACCTTCGCGGCCGCCCCAGAACACATAAATCTTGGCGCCCAGTTCCACACCCAGGTCGATGCCTAGCATTGTCTTCTGTATGGCATAGGCGCGCACCTTGGGGTCACTGCTGGTGAAAGCGCCGTCCCGAAAGGCGGGATCCGCGAACAGATTCGTGGTCGCCATTGGCACTACGATGCCCGTTTCACTCAGAGCCTTCTTGAAGCCGGCCACGATCCCTTTCCGCTCGCCAGCCGTGGCATCAATCGGCACGAGGTCGTTGTCATGGAAGTTGACGCCCCAGGCACCTACCTCGGCCAGAAGGTGGACAATCTGTAGCGGCGGCAGTGCCTCCCGGACAGGTCCGCCGAATGCATCCCGGCCAGAATCCCCCAAGGTCCAGAGCCCGAAGCTGAACTTGTCCTCCGGCCTGGGCTGATAGCTCGCTGCCACTCACTCTCCTACGTCAGGTTCTCGGCGAGAGTTCATAAGACGAAGGACTTCGCTTGCCGTCCCCTCGCTGTGCTCGGGGCCCCGGTTCACCGCGATAACGTCTGGAAGACCCACACTCATCGGGGCCAACCGCCGCTGTTAGCCCGCTGGCAATCCTACGCCACGCTACTATACTACCACAGCCAGTCCATAGCGAGGCACCGAGAAAACGACCGCTTCGGAGAGGGACAAAGGCAACCAGCCTTGTCATGTCTCAACGCCGTAGCTATACTACCATGCGGAGTTCACGGTGCAGCCCGCGGAAAACGTGTGGCCGCGCGGAGGAGGCGCCGGTGCCCAGGAGAAGCCGTGCAGAACCGGAGGGATTCGACTCATTCGGTGAATACGTTGGGCTGACCTTCACGAAGTGGGATAAGGGGTACAGTCAGTGCACAGTTGAAGTTGACGGAAGACTACTCAACCCCTACCGTTCCTTGCACGGAGGCGTCGCTTTCACCATGGCTGACTCCGGCATGGGTTTCGCGCTACTCTCGATGCTGGAGGAGGGAGAGCGCTGCGCGACTGTTGAGTGCAGTATCGTCTACTTCAGAGCGGTCAAGTCCGGTACGCTCACCTGCGATACGAGGGTCATCCACAAGAGCAAGAGGATTGCCGCTCTGGAGTCGGAGATAAGACAAGGAGGACTACTGCTCGCCAAGGCCATGGGAACCTGGTCCATCTACCAGGAGAGGAGAGCAGCCTAGTACCTTCTCTGCCTTCCCCCTCCGCCGCCAAACCCGCCTCGCCTGCCACCACCGTAGGAGCCGCCACCCTTCCTATCGGAACGAGGCCGGGCCTCACTGACGTCGAGCGTCCGATCCCTCAGCGTCTTCCCCTTGAGGCCAGCAATTGCGGCCTGCCCTTCGGCGCTCGATGGCATCTCAACAAACCCGAAGCCCCTGGAGTCTCCGCTGTACCTCTCTTTGAGAATCGTTACCGACGTCACCTGCCCAAAAGCCGCGAATGCCTCTCGCAACTCCTCTTCAGTGACTTCGCGCGCCAGATTACCTACGTAGATATTCACCGCACCTCTCTTTCCAGGCAACCGCCAAACAAAGTATCATAGCAAAGCAAGAGAGACCAGACGACCTCTGGTAGACTACAGAGGGACGGGGCACCATTCCCACCTGCCCGTCCTCCGCGACTTGGCTCCCGACAGCAGTCTGGCTGCCGCGAACGCTAGCTGCGCTGCCTTCCCCTCTACCGCCTTGAGCTGGTGTAGCAGTCCGAGCAGTACACCGGCCGCCCGGTTCGGGGTTCGAATGGCACCTGGCAATCCTTGCCACAAGAGGCACAGACAGCAGGATACATCTCCCGGCGAGACCGAGAGGCTCCGCCACCATACCCACCACCGCCACGCTGCTGCCTCCTGGATGCTCGGCAGTCAGGACAGCGCCCCGGCTCGTTGGCGAAGCCTTTGCTGGCGAAGAACTCCTGCTCGGAAGCGCTGAACGTGAAGTCCGCGCCACAGTCCGAGCACTTGAGCGTCTTGTCCGCAAACGCCATGGACGACCTCCTTTGTTCACTACCTGGTTGGAGTTTGATCATCCATGGCCTGGGGAATGACTGGCGAATCGAACAGGTCGAGGAATAACAAACTTCTAAACAGGCTGTTTTCCTCATGTTAGCAGATAGCCCAGGTTTGTCAAGCGCTGGTCGCGCCCCGACACCTGCTCACCAGGCTGTTCCGGTCTCTATCCACCACGGCCCACTGCTTTGCCAGCGGGGTCGCCCCGGGCATCCGCCTTCGGAGCGGGGCCCTCTCCTAGAGCGGGAGCATCATGATGCTCTCCGCAGGAAGCACCCTGTTCAGTTGGGCTGCGGACAGCATCAGCAGCCCATGCTCGTGTGGCCTCCCAAGGGCGCCGCTATGGCAATTGGCCGAGAAATGGGATACCATCTACCACATGTCGCTTGGTGCGCGTGCCTGGCGGCATGGGAACGATACTGATGAAAGTGGAGACCGGCTCGAAGGTCGCCGTGATCGGGGGCGGGCCCGCGGGCAGCCTTTTCGCGCTGCATCTTCTGCGGTACGCCCGCGAAGTGGGCGTCGACCCGGAGGTCACTATCTACGAAGTGCGCGACTTCGGGGAGCCGGGACCGAAGGGCTGCAAAGGCTGCGCGGGCATCCTTTCCCCATCTCTCCTCAAGAACCTCAATGAGTTGGGCCTGAGCATACCTGATGAGATAGTTGCCAGCAAGATAGCCCATTACACCGTCCACGGCCCCAACGCCTCGGTCAGCATCTCCAACCCCGACAAGGGAATACAGATCGCCAGCATCTACCGTGGGGCCGGGCCCCGCACGCCCGACAATCGAACTGCGGGCAGCTTCGACGGATGGCTCCTCAGACAGGCCCAGAGTTCTGGGGCGAAGGTGGTGCGGCGGAAGGTATCCCGCGTGATCTTGGGAGAGCGCGCCCGGCTGGAGGTCGCGGACGGAGAGCTGGACTGCGACCTCGTGGTACTGGCGTCGGGCGTCAATGCCGCACGCGTTCCTGCTATCGGGCTTGAATATGTCCCGCCGAAAACGCTGGTCATGGCGCAGGCTGAACTCTACGTCGGGGCCGCCGAGGTGCAGTCACTGCTGGGCGATTCGGCACATGCCTTTCTGCTGCCCCGGTTCGGGCTGGTTTTCGGGACTCTGGTGCCCAAGGGGCCGTTCATAAACGTTTCTGTCCTGAGCAGCGGCAAGCACACTGTCTCCGTCAGCGACTTTCTAAGCCACGAGACCGTGCGTGGCGTGCTGCCAGAACGCTACGAACGCGTGTGCAGTTGTGCTCCGCGAGCCGTAATCGGCCCTGCGCACAACTACTGCGCTGACGGATTCGTGGCCATCGGAGATGCAGCCGTCTCCAGACTGTATAAGGACGGCATTGGCTCTGCCCTGCTGACCAGCCGTGAGGCTGCTCGCACCGCCGTCCGGCATGGCTTCTCCCGCCAGGATTTCGAACGGCACTACACTCCCTTCTGCAACACCATAGACTCGGACAACCGGTGGGGACGCATCCTCTTCTCCATAAACAACCGGGCCAAGGATTCACATGTCTTCCTCCTCGCACAGCAACGGCGAATCGCTGCCGAGCAGGAAGAAACGGCTAAGGCGCAACCGTTCACCAAGGCAGCCTGGGGCATGTTCACCGGCAGCTACAGCTACGGTACCGTGGCCAGACTGGCCATCAGCCCGGTTCCGCTTGCCAGACTGCTGGGGGCCCTGTTCCTGGAGAGCCCCAGAGCGCTCCTGCCCAGAGAGGCCGACTATCGCAGGAAGCTGCACGTGGGTGCGAGGAAGGTCTTGCTGCTGGGCAGCGGATTCGGAAGCACGTACGTGCTGCGCAACGTCGTCCCGGCCTTGAACCGCAATGAGAAGGTTGAGACCACGATGGTGAGCGATGAGAATTTCTTCTTGTTTTCCCCGCTGCTCCACGAGGTCGCCATGGGAACCATCGAGACACGACACATAGCCTACCCCGTCAGGAGGCTCCATTGGAGGGACAGATTCAGCTTCGTTCAGGCGACCATCGAGAAGATAGACCTCAGCGGCCGGAAGGTGCTGACGAGCACAGGCATCCTCGACTTCGACTACCTCGTCCTGGGCCTTGGCGCGGTCACCAACACGACAGCACTGGGCCCGGTCCCGGCAAACGTGTTTACCCTCAAGACCCTGCGAGACTCCATGCTCATCCGAAACCACATCATCGATGTCTTCGAGCGGGCCAGCGCCGAGAAGGACCCGCTGAGGCAGCGACAACTGCTCACCTTCGTCGTCGCGGGAACGGGCTACATACCTGTGCAACTCGCCACCGGTCTGAGAGACTTCGTGCACCACGATCTGACCAAGTACTACAAGACCGTGAATCCAGACACTATCAGGGTCATTCTCGTTGAAGCGCAGCCCAAGGTCGTGCCCGAGATGGACCCAAAAGTGGGCGCTTACGTCTCCAGACACCTGCGCCAGAAGGCAATCGAAGTGAAACTGAACTCGCGTGTCACCCGCGCCTGGGAAGTCGGGGTGGAGGTGAACGGCAGGGAGAGCATTCCCACGGAGACCGTCATCTGGGCGCCGGGGGTCGTGGCCAATCCGAGGATTGCAGAACTTGACGTGGCCAGGGATAACATAGGCCGAGTGCTGGTGAACGACTACATGGAGGTTCACGGTGCGCCGGGGGTCTTCGCGGTCGGCGACTGCGCGCACTTCAAGAACCCGCGTACGGGCCAGCCGATACCGCCACGAGCCCATACGACGGTGCGTCAGGCGAAAGTGGTGGCCCACAACATCCTTGCCGAGATCAGGGGAAAGGACAAGAAGCGATACCGTTACTCAAGCGCCGTGGAGATGATCTCGCTCGGTTCGTCCAAGGCGGTGTTCAGCCTCGGAAGGCTGAAGCTCTACGGCTTCCCCGCGCGCCTCGTCTGGCTTGTGGCGTACTCATCGCTGGTGACAGGCACGTACAACCGCGTTAGAATCGTCATGGACTGGCTTCTGTCCCTGGTATTCGGCCGGGACACCACGTACCTCAAACCGATGAGATAGGCCGCATTCCCGCGCGCAGTCAACTGCTCAGGGTCGAGAGGTGCCTTATCCTCTTGAGCATGTTGGGATGAGTAGTGAACAGCTCCATCAGTTTGTCGCCGGTGCTGACCCGCAGGGAGACAACAGGATGCAGACGAGGCAAATAGAGCTGTCAGTCAACGACGCCCCGATCGAGGTCGACTACTTCGTCCAGGGATACATCGACCACGTGATGGCCGGCATAGTGGCATCTCTCAAGGGCACCGGAGAGATAAGGCGCCTCCAGGTCTCTATGGAGAACGATAATGTCGCAATGAGACTTAACGGCCGCTCGATCCCGATGAACCCGTTCGTCAACAAGATCATTCGCAACACTGTCGTCGGCATGGTATCCGCACTCAAGGGCGTCGGGGAGATTAGCAGGCTCAACATCAGCATTGCCCGGTAGCTTCGCGACACGAGCCGGGAGGAATCGGCCGGCGCTTGCCTACGGCGGGCATTGCGCGCAAGTGGACATGAAGAGGCTGGTGCTCAAATAGCGGTCTCCCCGGTCAGGCAATAGCACCACGAGCGTGCCCGAGTTCATCTGCTTCGCAGCCTTCAGCGCCCCGGCCACCGCCGCCCCGCTCGACATGCCGACGAACAGGCCCTCTCTGACCGCAAGCAGTCTCGTGGTCTCAAAAGCTTCATCATCGGTGACGGTAAGCTCGTGGTCCAGTGCGGATTCCCTGAAGATGCCGGGGACTATGGACTCGTGCAGGTTCTTGAGCCCCTGTATGCTGTGGTTCGCAGTCGGCTCCACGCCCACTATCTGCACCGACGGCTTCCGCTCCTTCAGGTACTTCGAGACGCCCATCAGAGTGCCGGTGGTGCCCATTCCCGCGACGAACACGTCCACATCGCCCTTGGTCTGCCTCAGTATCTCGGGACCGGTCGTCTCATAGTGGGCCAGCACGTTGTTCTCGTTATCGAACTGGTTGGGCATGAAATACTCGTCGGGATTCTCTTCAAGGATCCGGTGCGCCCGCACTATCGCGCCGTCGGTGGAATGATACCCGGCGGTGAGCTCGATCTCGGCGCCGAAGGCTTCAATGGTGCGCCGCCTCTCCACGCTGACGCATTCAGGCATGACCAGTTTCACCCTGTATCCCAGAGCTGCTCCTATCATGGCCAGGGCAATTCCCGTGTTACCGGACGTGGGCTCAAGGATTGTCTTCCCCGGAAGGAGCCTGCCTGACTCAATAGCTTTCCTTATCATGTAGTACGCGGGGCGGTCCTTCACCGACCCCCCGGGATTGTTGCCTTCCAGCTTCGCCATAAGCCGAACCCGAGAGTTCGAGTTCAGCTTCGTCAGTTCCACAAGCGGCGTGTTCCCTATAGAATCGATGATGCCCATCCAATGTCTCCGCGCTCAGCCAGCCCCGTGCATGCTCGCGCTCACTGGCCTCTTCAGGGCAATTATACGCCCCCCAGCTTGGACATCGCAAAACCGTCCACGAATCCGGCCTCCCTCCGAAGCCAGGTCGCAGGCATGTCCTCACCGGACGCGGTCGCCTCTCAATGGCGCCCGGTCAAAGCCGGGAGTAACCAGGGTGCTCTTCCGGGGCGGGCTCCCTGCGTAACAGCGGCACCCTCTTGCGAAGGCCAGCGACTCCATGCGCCAGCCTCAGCGCCGCGGCCAGAGGCTTCCAACTCCCATCAACCCAAGCCCTTTTGAGCGAGTTGCCAACAAGCATTGCGGCCAGGTTTATGACCTTCTGGGGGCCAAACCAGCTCCCGAGGTTG
>CAZBET010000071.1:0-7675 GCA_964490995.1 uncultured Dehalococcoidia bacterium | reverse complement strand
GTTTATCGAAGAGATGAAATCGGCCTATATGGGAGGAGAAGAGGATGCGGGCGGGGGCGAGGAAGGCGTCGGGGAGTGAGCAGAGATGCCCATCTATGAGTTCCGCTGCAACCAATGCAATCGCAAGGCCACCATCTTCGTGCGCAAGGTCAGCGACCCTTTGAGCCCCACGTGCCCCGCTTGCGGCGGCACCAGCCTGGAGCGCTGCATCTCCAGTTTCGCTGTCCACAAGACCGCGAGGGCGGTCTGGGAGGAATCGGGCGAGCCCACTATGTTCCCCAAGAACCCCGACTACTACAAGGACCCGCGGAACATCGGCAGGTGGACGGAGAAGAGGCTCAAGCAACTGGGCGTAGACATGGACGGCGAGGAATACCGGGATACGTTCCGCGGCGTCAAAGAGACGATTGCCGCAGCCAGAGAAGGCGAGTTGCCCAAGACCCTCAAGGAACAACTCTAGAGGGCAAGCCTATCATGCTCCGTATCCTGGACGCCAATCTCAACCGCGTCGGCGAAGGGTTGCGGGTACTGGAAGACGTCAGCCGCTTCATCCTCAACGACCCCGGCCTCAGTGAAGAACTCAAGGTGCTGCGCCATCGCCTCTTGCCCCGGGACCGGTCTCTTCAAGAGAGATTGCTCAGCGCCCGCCGGGCAGGGGAGGATGTCGGAGCCTTCATCGGGGAAGAGAGCGAAGCGGAACGCCCCGATACCTTGAGCCTGGTTAGAGCCAACTCCCGCCGCGTTCAGCAGTCGCTGCGCGTCATCGAGGAAATCACCAAGGTGCCCGGCCAGGATTTCGGCCTCGACTGGAAGAAGGTCAAGGAGGCCCGGTTCAAGCTTTACGAACTTGAGCAAACCGTGTTGCTGAGGCTCAGCCGGCGCGACAGGTGTAGCAGGATAGCGGGACTGTATCTGATCATAGATGTCGAGCTGCTGCACGGACGTGCCGAGGCGGAGGTCGCGCAGGCGGCGATCAGAGGGGGCGCGAGTGTAATACAGCTCCGCGACAAGATGCGGCCCAAACGCGACGTGGTACCCGCAGCCCAGCGGCTGAAGAGCGTGTGCTCCGAAGCTGGCGCACTGTTCATCATGAACGACTACCTGGACGTCGCTCTAGCCTCGGACGCTGACGGCCTGCACGTTGGCCGGGATGACCTGCCAGTTCCAAGCGCCAGAAAGCTGCTGACTGTGGACAGGCTCGTGGGCTGCTCCGCAGCCACAGTGGAAGAGGCGATTCAAGCAGAGGAGCAGGGCGCCGATTACGTGGCCGTGGGCGCAATGTACCCCACTCCCACGAAGCCGGGGACGAGGATCGCGGGACTTGATGTGTTGCGCCAGGTGAAGGCAAAGGTATCCGTGCCGGTTGTTGCCATCGGCGGCATAAACGAGCACAATGTTGCCGGGGTCATGGGCGCCGGCGCCGACGCGGTTGCCGTCATCAGCGCTGTGCTCAACGCGACGGACGTCGAAGAAGCCAGCCGGCGCCTCGCAGCCAGAATCGGTGGAGGACAGAAATGACAAGACCTACTTCAAGACTCGAACAGATCGGCGACAAGGTGCGCTCCTACTTCGGCGCCGAGGATGGCGCAAGGGAGAGAGGGCTGATGCTCTCCCGTGACTCGATTCGATTCAGCGCCAACGCTATCCGCGCCGTGCATCGCGGCGAGTTCGACCAGGCCAGAGAGCTCATCGGCCTATCGAAGGCCAACGTGGACGAGATGAACCGCACGCTGGCTGACCACGGCGAGCTGTTCTATGGCGGCTTTGTCCACAATGCCCAGAAGGAATATGCCGAGGCATGCATCACACTGGCGCTCGTCTCAGGGGAGACCCTGCCCGATCCCGACGAGATTGGGATCAGCTACGCAGCCTACCTCAACGGGTTGGGGGAGGCCGCGGGTGAGCTAAGGCGGCACCTCCTGGACACACTCAGGTACGGCAAGATCGAACGCTGCGAGGAGATCCTCGGCGAGATGGACGACATCTACAGCCTCCTCGTCACCATCGATTATCACGACGCCATCACCGGCGGTCTCAGGCGGACCACCGACATGGTCAGGGGTGTACTTGAGAGAACGAGGGGGGACCTCACCATCTCGCTGCGACAGAGAGAGCTGGAGAGAAAGCTGGAGGACTTCGGAGACAGCCTGAAGAAACGGTAGGGGCGCAAGGCCTTGCGCCCCTACCTGGTGTGTTCCTTCGCTTCGTCCCAGAGGGCGTTCTGCTCCTCGAACGATAGGTCGCGCAATGAGAGGCCCCGCTCGCGGCAAACCTCCTCCATGTAGCGGAACCGCCGGCAGAAGCGCTCGTTGGCCAGCCGCAGCGCTTCCTCCAGGTTCAGCCCCTGCCAGCGGGCCACGTTGACCAGTGCGAACAGTACGTCCCCGAACTCGTGAATCTTCTGCTGCGTTGTGCTCGCTCGCTGGAGTTCGCTCACCTCCTCGGCCAGCTTCGCCAGTACACCTTCGCTGTCTTTCCAGTCGAATCCGACACCGGCAGCCCTCCGCTGGATGGAGTGGCTGTAGCTCAGCGCCGGCATACCTTTGGGAACGCTGGCCAGCAGGGATTCACCGGGCTTCCGTTCGTCCTGCTTGAGGGTCTCCCAGGCCACGGCGACCTCTTCGGCGTTGGACGCTTTTGAGTCGCCGAAGACATGGGGGTGCCGGCGGACAAGCTTGGTGCCGATGCCGCGAATCACGTCGCCTATGTCGAATTCCCCGGCCTCTCTGGCTATCTGCGCATGCAGCACTATCTGCAGCAGCAGGTCGCCCAGCTCCTCGCGGAGCTTGTCGGAGTTCTCCTCATCCAGGGCCTGGAGCGCTTCGTAGGCCTCCTCGATCAGATAGGGCTTGATGGAGGTGTGCGTCTGTTTGCGGTCCCAGGGGCATCCATCAGGCGCCCTCAGGCGGGCGATGATGTCCACCAGGGCTTCAAAACTGCCCAGGTCTTGCCGGGTGTCTTTCTTCTTTGCCATGCGCTATGTCGCCTGCGGGATGTGCTCGGCTGGCCTCACCAGCTCCAGGCTCAGCGCCTTGAAGTCGCACTTGAGGACGCAATTGCCGCAGCCCATGCACTTCTCGGTGTTGACGGAGACCTTGTGATTCCTGGAAGTCCCCGCTTCTACCATCTCGATGGCGCCAAAGCGGCACCAATCCACGCACTCCTCGCACCCGGTGCACAGGTCAGGTTCAAGCCGCGCTTCGTACCTGCTCTTGGCAACGCACCTGGTGACCGGCGCCCGGAACCTGGATAGCGGCTCATAGATCATGCAGCAGTCAGTGCAGCAGTTGCACATGCCCCAGCGCGGTCTCATGCGTGTCGAGTTCTCGCAGGTATGGAGCAGCCCCATCTCCTCGCATTCGTCTATCAGGGCCAGCGCCTCGGCAGTGGAAAGCCGCTTGGCGGCGTTGCGGCTTATCAGGTATTCGGCGCTTACGTTGAACTGAATATCCACCATGGCATGGGAAGCCTCGCACTCTCTGCCGACCGCGCCCTTGCGCCTGCGGCAGGTACAGTAGGTCACGGCAATGGAGCGGGCCGATTTGACTATCTGCCGCATATCCTCGCAGGGCAGGACATCGGGGCTGTCCAGGATGGCTTTGTAGGCGGGCACGATTCGGCCCTGAGGCTGTGCTCCTTTGAGCCAACTGTTGACCTGGTCCGGATCCCACTCATTGACGCAGAAATCGTCCCATAACTCGAATAGCTTCCGGTCGCGGGCGGCATCCACATGGAAAGAGCACATGGTGATATCATGAAGCTGCACGACCGCGAGTGCGAAGGAAGCCTCTTCGAGCGCGCTGGCGTCCCTGCCGAAGATCACGCCCTTCCTGTACAGTCCTTCCATTTCTTTCCTGACCTCGGCTGCCGGTATGCCGAGCTTGCTAGCCAGCTCTTCGGGCTTCATGGGCAGAAGGCCGACAAGTTCAGCCTGCCTGGGGGTCATCAGGTATTCGAGGATGCCGCGATAGCGTGTCGAATCCTGATAGCCGTGTTTCTCCGCCAGTACGCGATAGGCGTCGTTCTTCGTCATTCAGCAGGCTCCCTTGAGCCATTATATGGGGCTTCACCAGCCTTGACAAGGTGAGAGGCGCTCGACTACCATACTCGCAGCCAGGAGGGGCGGTGAAGGTAGTCACTACGGTAGCCACCGTTCTATTCGTCATCTGCATACCGCTTCTGCTTGTGACGACCTGGGTGCGGTTTGCGGTCAACGACGTTCGCCTGTATGAACGCGAGTTCGGGAAGTATGGCGTTAGCGCGGCCACGGGCATGGATGAGGAGGAACTGCGCTGGACCGTGAACCGGCTGATCACCTATTTCAACTCGGACGAGGAGTGCATAGACAGCGACCTGTACACGGAACGCGAGACGGCACACCTGAAGGACGTCAAGGGGCTGATTCAGCTCGCCTACCGGCTGGAGCTTGGGTCTCTCGTGTATATGGTGCTGTATGTTGCTGTCAATCTCACGTTGCGGCGGGCCGCTTTCTGGCGAGACCTTGCAAGGCGGGTACTCTGGGGCAGTGGGGTCACTGTGGGTCTGCTCGCCGTGGCGGGCATTGGGGTGGCCACGGGGTTCGACGAGCTATTCCTGTGGTTCCACCTGGTGAGCTTTCGCAACGACTTCTGGCAGCTCTATCCGGGAGACAAGTTGCTGCTGCTATTCCCGGAGGAGTTCTTCAATGACGCGGCCCTCTTCGTCGGAGGCGCGGCGCTGGCCGAGGCGGTGATAATCGGCGCCCTTGCGTGGGCTCTGCTGAGGCTGAAGAGGGACAACGCCCCCAAGGTGGTTGTTACCGGTTCAGGCGGAGGCTCCGGCGCCAAGACCGCTGTCTAATGGCAACCGGCGCAAGTGCTGGCTGAGCAGGTGCTGCAACCGCTCCCGCCGCCCACCGGGGCGGAAGTTCCACTCGAGCTTTTGGAGAAGGCGGCGAAGAGAGACGGAACGCGCTTCGCGCCGTTCTTGCAGTGTGGGCAGGATGCACCGTCATTGACCTTGCTCATGGGACGGAGCAGCTCAAACTTGAGCCCGCACTTGGAGCACCGGTACTCATAGAGAGGCATCTTTCCACCCCAAATTCGATTGTATCACTCTGCCCGCGGCACGGTCAATCCAGCCGGCTTCCTTGATTGTGGGGCGTGGTTGGTGGGTTCCGCTCCGCTGCACCCACCCTACGCAAGTCTCTGTCATTCCTGCGGAAGCAGGAATCCAGTCTCGGAAGACCGCGTAGCCCGTAGTAGCCCGTAGGGTGGGTGGAGTGCAACGCAACCCACCACCCCGAAACATCGTTGCGCGTGGTTGGTGGGTTCCGCTCCGCTGCACCCACCCTACGCAAGTCTCTGTCATTCCTGCGGAAGCAGGAATCCAGTCTCGGAAGACCGCGTAGCCCGTAGTAGCCCGTAGGGTGGGTGGAGTGCAACGCAACCCACCCCCCCGAAACATCGTTGCACGTGGTTGGTGGGTTCCGCTCCGCTGCACCCACCCTACGCAAGTCTCTGTTATTCCTGCGGAAGCAGGAATCCAGACCGTGTGGATTTCCGCCTTCGCGGGAATGACACTCGAGCGCATCCCGCCGGAGGCGGGCTCCTCGCAATGACAGCTTGGACTTCGGCCCGTTTGACAAGGTGGAGGCCGGGACTTAGAATCGGTTCATGTGGAGTCCGTGGGACGCAAGTACGATGTAGTCATAGTCGGTGCCGGCCCCGCCGGCATCTTCGCCGCGCTGGAACTGGCGCAGGCAACTGGCCTCAGAATCCTACTACTCGAAAAAGGCAAAGACCTTCCCCTCCGCAGGTGCCCCATAATCGGCAAAGAGCTGAGCTGTCCTCCATGCACGCCGTGCGGCCTGGTGAGCGGCTGGGGCGGTGCGGGGGCGTTCAGCGATGGCAAGCTGACGTTGTCCCCCCAGGTCGGAGGCCAGCTTGAGGGCTACCTCGGCGCTGAGAAGGCAGCGGAGCTTGTTCGATACGTCGACGACATCTACCTGAGGTTCGGAGCTTCGGCCGCCGTATACGGCATTGGACCGGAGGTGAAGAAAGTAGCCCGGAAGGCGGAGACTGCCGGCCTGAAGCTCATAACGACGCCCATCCGCCACATGGGCACCGAGCTGTGCCGCGAGGTCCTGAAGGACATGCGGCAGTTCCTGGCGGACAGGATTGAGAGCCAGACCGATACGGAGGCCACATCCGTCATTGTTCACGACGGCGTGGTGAAGGGAGTCGAGACCAGCGATGGGAGCCGGATAGGGGCTCGCTTCGTGATCATCGCCCCGGGGCGAGAGGGTGCCGACTGGCTGCTCAAGGAGGCCGGTCGTCTCGGGATCACACTGCACAATAATCCCGTTGACATCGGCGTCAGGGTGGAAGTGCCCTTCAAGGTGCTCCAGGAACTCACGGATGTCTTCTATGAACTCAAACTGGAGTTCCGTTCGCCGACCTTCGGTGACCGGATAAGGACGTTTTGCATGTGCCCGGCGGGCGAGGTCACCATGGAGACTACCGGGGGCCACGACCAGGTAATAACCGTCAACGGCCACAGCTACGCACATCGCAAAACGGAGAACACCAACTTCGCGCTGCTGGTCAGCGCCAGTTTCTCCTCGCCGTTCCGTGAGCCGATCGCCTACGGCAGGTACGTTGCCCGCCTGGCAAATATCATCAGCGGGGGCATCATCATGCAGAGGCTGGGCGATTTGACGAGCGGCCACCGCTCCACTTCGGTTTCGATCGAGGAGGGAGTTGTGCAGCCCACTCTGAAGAGCGCTACTGCGGGTGACCTCGGCTATGTCCTTCCTTATCGTTTCCTCAAGGGGATCACCGAGATGCTTTCCGCAATGGACAAGCTAGTGCCGGGCGTGGCGTCGCCCGACACCCTGCTATACGGTGTTGAGGTGAAGTTCTACTCGTCCCGCCTTGAGCTCACGGAGAATCTGGAGACCGAGACGACCAACATGTTCGCCATCGGCGACGGTGCCGGTGTCAGCAGGGGCCTGATTCAGGCTGCGGCTTCGGGTGTTGTTGCTGCCCGGGAGATTGTCCGAAGGGTGAACCAGAGTGCACTGCTTCGCCGGCGTTGATTTGACCATCTCTGGCAAGGCCGCCTCCAGTGGGACAACCCGTGGCCATCGTGTTTGACAAAGAGGGCGAAGACGCCTATATTTGAACTCGCTATTGACATTTCCCCCTTCTGTTGCTGCGAGTCAGCGACAGGTCTGGGCACGTCGGGGAGTGGCGCAGCCTGGTAGCGCACTTGCATGGGGTGCAAGGGGTCGCAGGTTCAAATCCTGTCTCCCCGACTTCTGTTCCTCGGAAGCCTCCTGTTCCCTCGCTGTAGGGGCAGACCAATCTGTCTGCCCAACGTCAATCGAGGGCGGACACACAGTTTGGCCCGCACCTTCATCCGTGGATACGATGGGAAGTTGCCGTTCGTGGTGACCCCTTCGACAGGCCTGTCCTGAGCCTGTCGAAGGGCTCAGGGCGAACGGGAAGAGAGACCCGTGCCTCATCACCCGCTGGGTGAGCCTTCCCACTGTTGATTGTCGCGAAGCAGCCGTGCTATAATTTGCGGCGTAGAAGGCGCACGCATCAATCGCGTAGCGCGTTGGGCGGGTAGCTCAGGGGCTAGAGCACTACTCTGATAAAGTAGGGGTCGAAGGTTCGAATCCTTCTCCGCC
>CAZBET010000070.1:0-7699 GCA_964490995.1 uncultured Dehalococcoidia bacterium | reverse complement strand
ACACTCCTAGGCCTCGTCGGAGCCGTAGAGCCATAGTCTTATGTGATCTTGCAGCTATACGCCCAGCTCAACATACATCCCCATGTTCGTCCAGTGGTGAGTAACTAGCCCAGGACTGGACTAGCCTGGCGACAGGCAGGCTACGACCTGGTTGCAGTGAGCCTGATGTCCGGTATCCTCAGCAGGGAGATGTAGGGTGTGTTGCGGCCACTCGAACAGGATGGCGTCCCCCTGACCTACGTCAAGGAAGAAGACGTGAAGGCGACCATCAGGGAGAGCGAAGGCGGCGACCCACACCAGAGCAGCCACAACAACCAGAGAGAAGACGGCGAATCTGACGGGAACCCTCCGGCCCAGTCGCAGCGCCGATGATGCTCCCGTCCCCAACTTGCTCATTGCGGCAGATACTCTTGTCCGGTTGCTGGCCGCCCACAATGCCGCGCCCAAGACGATGTAGTAGCCCCAGACGAAAGCCGATTCGATGTTCACAGTCACGGAAGCAGACCGCACTCTCGCGAGCAAATCCACCACCTCGATCATGTAGGTGAGGAAGAGCCAGGCCACCCAGCCCAGGACCTGGGATGCCGGCGGAGCGAACAGGCCCACGATGGCCACGAGGGCCGCAGCGCCCATGATGAAGGGCACAGCGGGAAGGACCAGCAGGTTCGCGGGGAGAGCCATCAATGAGACCTGCTGGAAGTAGAAGGCGACTATGGGCAGTGTGGCCAGAACGGCGCCCAGTGTGACGGAAAGGCTGTCGACGACGAAGGTTGCCACGGTTCTCTGCTCAGCGCCGATGCCGCAGAGTCTTCTGCCCAGGGACTGAAACCGTGGCGTCAGCAATGCCAGCCCCGCCATCGAAGCGAAGCTGAGCTGAAAGGACACATCACCCACAATAGCGGGATCCAGCCCCATCATCACAGCGGCTGCCAGGACCAAAGACGGGAGTGAGTTCCGCGGCCTGCCGATGTAGTCGGCGACGAGCCACAGGCTGCCCATGATAGCGGCACGCAGCACCGGCGCTTCCAGTCCGGTGAGTGCGGCGTACCCCCAAACAGCTCCCACGGCAAGAAGGAAGTAGGTCGGGCGTCTCCTGCCGAAGAGCCACACCCCGAGACTCAACACAACCCCGGCGACAATGGCTACGTTCAGCCCGGAGACGGCCACTATGTGGGTTGTTCCCGTGCGGAATAGCGACTCATCCAGCTCCGCGGGAATGGCGCTGCGTTTGCCCAGCAGGATGGCCTGAGCCAGCGAGCTCTGGGGATCGTGGAGCGCGCTCGCCATGGCCTGAGACAGCCTCTCCCTCAACGCGTAGAGCCACCCCTGTACCTTCGAGCCCTGTGCCGCGTCCAGAAGCTCGATGCTGGCGGGATAGCGCACAACGGAGTATATGCCTTCACGACCGAGGTACTCCGGCCAGTCGAAGCTACCCAACTGCGACGGTGTCTCCAGACGACATCGAACCCGTAACAGGTCGCCGTAGCGGTAGTAGGGAGGGTCCCGGCGTCCTTCCGCAACCGTAACGGATGGCGAAGCGAACTGCGGCACGTACACCAGAGCAGTCCCCGAAACCTTCTGCCATGCGCCTTCCGCCTCCACTTCTCTTGCTTCGAGACGGAGAGCCATAACGCCACGATCAGCCCCGGGATCGGAGGCGACAACGCCTGACACCTGCACCTCGCCCTTGCCGTTGTAGAACCGGAGCGCGTCTCTATCTGCGGGAAACTGCCCGAATTGAAGGCAGAGCATCCCACCGATGAAGACGAGCAGGCACAGGACAAGCGTCAGTGCCCGAGCCCGGCACAGCAGCACAGCGAGAATGCCGAACCCGACCACCGGCGCGACAACAGAGGCCCACTGGAATCCAGCCCACATACCCAGGCAGACCCCGGCGATCCAGGACAGACTCAGGTAGATGAGCCTCATCAGCCATGCCTCAAGCGGTTCAAAGGAGGCGCTACCGCACAGTGATTTTGTCTTTCAAATTTTCGAAGGTCGCGGGTCCGATGCCCTCGACCTGCTTCAGGTTCTCAATCTGCTGGAAAGGACCGTTCTCAGTTCGGTACTCCACGATCCTCCGTGCCAGGCTCTCCCCAATACCTGGCAGTGCCTGGAGCAGCCAGGCCTCGGCCGTGTTGATGTTGATCTTCTGGGGGACATCGCCCAGTCTGTACACATGGACATGGTCGCCGTCCCGCACCCGGCAAGCGAGGTTTACCGCAGTCCGGTCGGCATCGGCGGTGAACCCACCGGCAGCCTCAATCGCGTTTTCCACGAGGTCACCGTCCCGCAATTGGTAGACGCCGGGGCTGGCCACTTCGCCCTCGACATAGGCGTGAATCTCAGGGGGCGGCGGCTCGATGACAATCTCCGTGGAGTCCGGCAGAGAGACCTGGCGGTAGATGAAGACCACGATGCCGGCAGCTATTATTGCCAGCAGTAGTACGAAGACGGGCGTGCGGTGCCGTTCCAACCAGTCCACTGCTTCGTTAGCCTGCGCTCGATTCGGTACTGCCCTCAGCGTCCCAACCACCTGAGTTCTGCGACTGTGCGGGCGACAGATCATGGTCGCTACGCGCTACGCTTGGTGGCTTATGCCGAGGGTGCCTGCGGTATTATACGTTATCGCCGATGACTATCTCAATGACGTGTAGACCCTTCGCACTTGGGGCAATCACCCTTCAGGGGAACACTCCAAACCAGCATTCAGGGATGGGGGGCAAGGCGGCCTTTGGCCGGCCATATCTACGTCTACCGCTTGGGCTTCTTCTTCCCGAACCCTCTGAGGTCCAGACCCTCAAGCCAGGCTTTGCTCGGTGCCTCGAGTTCGGGCTCCCTTTTCTTCCCCTTCCGCCAGAAGTCCTTGCATCCCTCATCCCGTGTGACGTTCGGCCTCCGGGGGTTGTGGCAACCACGCCAGTTGTACGCGCAGTTAGGGCATAGGAACTTCTGTTTCAAGCTTTCACCCCTGTCGCCGCGCCCGTTGCGCAAGTCGTCATGACCGGTACCAGTCCGGAACCTCTTGTGATATTCCTCGCCAATATTTATACTACCAGCGCAACCCCCACATCAAGGCACCGGGCAGGGCGCGGTTCCGGAGGGGGTGAGAGCACGGTAATGGACGGAAAGACAGTGGATCGAGAGCAACCGGTCATGGCTCAAGAAGACTAGCGAAATGGGATAGAAGATGCCAAGCAGAGAAGATGAGTACTACGCCGGTCTGAAAGAACCCAAAGGCACGCCGCTATGTCCGTTTTGCGGCAGCCCCAACGTCTATCCGGTCAAGGAGAAGTGGCTGACCTTTTTCACCAGGACAGTCGCCTGGTCGTGCGCAAATGAGGGGTGCCGCATGTACAGGAAACGCTTTCCTTCACCCAGCCGCGGCTCCGGCAGACCCGGGCGGCACCACCGCCATTCAGACTAGGGATGCGTCGCACGGTGCCGCCACGTTGCTGAGCAACACGCCCCTCACCCAAACAAAGGGTACCTAACCGGCGCGATGCCGAGATACTCGCTGTACTCGACCAGACGGGCCAGCGTCCTGGCTGCTCTCTCCGGGTTGGAGTAGAAGCTCAGACAACTGCGCTTCAGCATGTTGTAGGCCTTCCCCCTCCTGGCAGCTCCTGTGACTTGCGAGGTGAAAAGAATAGGCTTCCGGTGTTTCTTCATGAGCGCGATGGTCTTCTTCAGGTTCTCCATCTCCAGGTCCTCAATGGCCTTCCTTCTTCCCGTGGCGTCCGCCATCGCCGAGGCGGGAATCTTCACCCAGTTGGGGAAGGTGGCTATCATCCCCACGCCGCCGATGATAATAATGGCATCGATGTTCTCATCCTCGAGCAGAGGCCAGAGTGCCTGGTAGCTGATGAGGTCGCCCCCGGGGTCAACCGGGTTCCCACGGGACCACCTGTCCGACATAACGGAATTCAGTTTCTCTATGGTTGTGGGCAAGAGCGCGGGCATCTCCAGCCCTTCCCTTCTCACCGCGTCTGACGCCATGACCGCCATGCCGCCGCCCATCGCGACGACGCCCACCCTCCTGCCTCGGGGGAGCGGCTGGCCCAGTAGCGCCACGGCGACATCGACCAGTTCGCTGATCTCCTGCACCCTGATTACGCCGCACTGCCTGAACATGCCGTCAAGCACCGCGTCCGACCCGGCCAGCGCGGCGGTGTGCGACCGTGCCGCTCTGATTCCAACGTCCGTGCGCCCGGCCTTCATGACGACAACAGGCTTCTTCCTGGTGATCTCCCGCGCTGTCTCGAAGAAGCGCCTGCCTTCCCTAAGGCCTTCGATGTAGCCAAGGATCACCCTCGTCCTATCATCGTCGCCCAGGTACTCCAGGTAGTCCTCGAAGTGCAGGTCTGCCTCGTTGCCTGTGCTGACGAACTTGCTGAAGCCCAGGCCCATCTGCCCGCCGTACTGGGTGATCGTCTGGCTGGAGTTGCCGCTCTGGGAGATAAGCGCCACACTCCCTCGCTTCAGGCCGGGCAGGAAGGCAACGGTGCGGACATTGGAGTAGGTGTCCACATGCCCCAGGCAGTTCGGCCCCACGACGCGCATCCCGCCCCGCCGCGCTATTCGGACCAACTCCTCTTCGCGTTTGGCCCCTTCCCCGCCCGTCTCGCCGAGGCCGCTGGTGACGACGATGGCAACCTTGACGCCCTTCGCGACGCAGTCCTGCACCGCCCCGATGATGCCCCGGTACGGAATCGTTATGACCACGAGGTCCACTGGCCCTGCAACGTCAAGCACGCTCCTGTAAGCCTTCAGCCCGAGGACTTCGTCCTCATGCCTGTTTATGGCATAGAGCCGCTTGCTGCTCCCGCTCGCCTGAAGTCGAGCAAGGATGATGAATCCCCACTTGCCCAGTGTGTTGGAGGCACCGATCACCGCGATCGAGCGGGGGTTGAAAAGGTAGTCCAACTGCTGTCTCAGATCCATATCGTTTCCAGCTCCTCGAAGGCAACTGCGCCACGCACAAGAAAGAAGCTGTGCCGTGGACTTGAACCGGCCCTTTGTAGTATAGCACAGACGAGAGGAGATGCTGCCGCGCTCCTCGCTCAGCCGCACCCCACACGACCCCACGCCCACGGAGTGGATTTCCCGTTCGGGGTCATGGTACAATACGGGACAGAGCGCCTAATCAGATCAAAGAAGGGAATCGCCCACAATGGCTGACAAACCTGTACCGGACCTGAAGACGTTCATTGAGAACGTGAATAAGAAGAACAAGAAGCACAGCGGCAAGAAAGTCCAGTTCTGCTGGGTCAAGAGGAAGAGGAAATAGAAGCGTCGAGCGCCTTTCTTTCGAAGGGGGAGCCCTCCCTTTCGAAGTCGGGCAGGTAGTTTTCCGCTGCACCCAGCTCCTGCACCCAGCCGTTCTCCAGCCCCATCTCATCCAGCAACCTGAGAACCTCCGCATACTCAGCCGCTGAAATGATCCTCGACAGCAGGGGTATCTCCTTGGCCCGGTGCGACGGGTAGTATTGCGCCATTATGCTCACCGCGACGCCAGGCGAGACTTCGCTTGCCAGCCACCGGAGCGATTCCTCGCTGCCCGCCAATCCATTGGGCAGGATCAGATGCCTCACAATTAGCCCGCTTCGGGCCACGCCCGATTCGTCCAACACCAGCTCGCCAACCTGTCTGTACATCTCCTTGATGGCAGCACGGGCACGCTCCACATAATCCGGCGCCCGAGAGAGCCTTTTCGCCCATTTGTCCGACGCATACCGCAGGTCCGGAAGGTAGACGGCTATGATGCCTTCGAACTCTCTCAGAGAAGCGATGGAGTCGTAGCCGCTGGAGTTGTAGACCAGCGGCACTCTGAGGCCCATGGGAACCGCTTCCAGCACTGCGCGAGCCAACTGGGGGACGAAGTGTGAGGGCGAGACGAAGTTGATATTGTGGCAGCCGAGACCATCCTGAAGGTGCACCATTGCCTCAGCCAGCTTGAGGAAGTCCATTTCCTTCGATTCCTGCCTTCTCCAATTCTGGCTTATCTGGTAGTTCTGGCAGTAGACACACCTCAGGTTGCAGTTGCCGAGAAATACCGTGCCCGACCCCTTGCTGCCCGAGATCGGGGGCTCTTCCCCGTGGTGGGCGCACACTGCCGAAACAATAGGCAAATAGCCCGAATGGCAGAACCCACGCTCTCCCCGAAGTCTGTTGACCTTGCACCGCCTGGGGCAGATGTCGCAAGAGGCCAACCGCGCCTCCAGCGCCTCGACACGGCGCTCCAGCTCGCCGGAGCGAAACAGGGCTACGTACGCAGGTTCCATACACGAATTAGGGACACGGCATAGTGTCCGGAATCGGGTGTCGAGGGTAGCCTGGAGCATCTGCTCCAGGCCTGGTCGGAGCGGATGCTCCGACCTACCCAAGCAGACAGCCCGCATGCCCTGCCCCCACCCACCTGTAGGGGCGTTCAATTGAACGCCCCTACAGATTCCCCTCGCTCGACGTCGCGGAGACAGGTTCGACTAAAGGCCCTTCTTGGCCATGTAGGCCGCCAGGTCGGCGACGCGGCAGCTATAGGCCCACTCGTTGTCGTACCAGGCCAGCACCTTCACCATGTTGCCGCCGATGACCATGGTGCTGGGCGCATCCACAATGGAGCTGGCGGGATTGCCTTTGAAGTCTATGCTGACCAGCTCCTCGGTGCAGAACTCCAGTATGCCCTTGAGGGACTTCTCGGCGGCGGTGCGCAGAGCGCCATTCACCTCGTCCACGGTGACGTCCCTGTTCAGGTCAGCTACGAAGTCCACAATCGAGACCGTGGAGGTGGGCACCCTCAAGGCGATCCCGTGGATCCTGCCCTTAAGCTCAGGGATCACCTGAGTCACAGCCTTTGCGGCTCCGGTCGTGGTCGGAATAATACTCAGCGCGGCTGCGCGGGCACGGCGCAGGTCGCTGTGAACCGTGTCCAGTATCCTCTGGTCGTTGGTATAGGCATGGCAGGTGGTCATCAGCCCCTTGCTCACCCCGAAGGCATCGTGAAGAACCTTGACGACGGGAGCCACACAGTTGGTGGTGCATGATGCGTTGGATATGACGCGGTGCTTCGCCGGGTCGTATTTGCCCTCGTTGACACCCAGTACGATGGTGATATCCTCGCCCTTAGCCGGAGCGGTGATAATCACCTTCTTGGCACCGCCCTGGAAATGCGCCGCCGCTTTGTCGGCCTCGGTGAATCTGCCCGAGGACTCCACAACTATCTCCACGCCGAAGTCCTTCCACGGGATCTTTGCCGGCTCCCGCTCCGCAAGCACCCG
The DNA here is from genome assembly GCA_964490995.1 of uncultured Dehalococcoidia bacterium. GTDB lineage: Bacteria > Chloroflexota > Dehalococcoidia > SZUA-161 > SZUA-161 > CAZBET01. The sequence goes on along the minus strand of CAZBET010000070.1, from coordinate 422 downwards.
CACTCGCTTGCCGTCGACGACTATAGAATCCTGCGTCGCCTCCACCTTGCCCGGGTAGCGGCCATAGTTGCTGTCGTACTTGAGCAGGTGGGCGTTCGTCTTGGTGTCGGTAAGGTCGTTGATCACGACCATCTCCAAACCACCTGCGTGGTTCTCCTGGATCGCCTTGAAGACCTGCCGCCCTACCCTGCCGAAGCCGTTTATGCCAATCCTTGTTGCCATGTCGGAACCTCCTTCCGCTAATAGCTTAGTGGCGCCGCTTCCGCCAAGTCAAGCGCCGCACGCTTGCCCGCCGTACGTTCGGCAGGCCCAACAGAACGCACAAGGGGTTTAGGCACCGTGGCCGGCCTTCCGAGGCACCCCGGCCGCCTTCCTCCTCAGAACGTCCGTGAAGGCCTCGATGCGCGTCTTCACGTGTTGAT
>CAZBET010000069.1:0-7703 GCA_964490995.1 uncultured Dehalococcoidia bacterium | reverse complement strand
GGCGCACTGCTCCTCCGTGACGCCGTACTTGGACATGTACCGGCGCATCTGGAGCGCAGAGGAGTTGATGGCGTCGAGCCCCAGCATGCGCTCGTAGATCGGGTCGAACATGGCGTTGGTGATGACAGGCGGAATCCCCTCGGAAGCCTTGCTCTGCGCCACGACCAGCGTCACCTCGTGGAGGCCTGACAGAACCCGCATGGCGCCCATCAGCGCCCCGTAGGTTCCGTCGCCCTCGACGTTCGTCGTAGGCACCCTGTGCGACCCTGTCGCCTCGGTGATGGCCATGCTGGAGATGGTGCGGCCGTCCCAGAAGTCGTTGCAGACTGTGACCGTATTGTCGACGTCTTCGATGGTAAGGCCAGCGTCTTCCAGGGCCTTGCAGGTGACCACGTACGCCAGTTCGGCGTGGGACGACGGACTGTACCTCTGGTACTTCGTCTGGGCTACCCCGATGATTGCCACTCTGTCCACGGTGTTGCTCCTGATGGATTCTGGGATCGCCCCTCAGCCAAGCCGCCCCTTCTCGTGCCGATCTGCCATGACGATGGTCATCGGCACCGCGGGACGAAAACGCATAGCGCGGGTGCTCTGACACCCGCTGCCGCCGGCAGGGGACGGAGCCCCTGCCCTATGATCCATCGAATGGGCATTCTCCCACCGATGACAACGCGGCGTTGTCAGACGCCTCTTGGCTTGAAGTACTTGATGTCCAGGTAGTTGCCCTCCCGCTTCTCGCGGAATACGGCCTGGACCCTCATCCCTACCCTGATCTCACTGAAGTCCACTTCGCCCAGCAGATGCACCAGGCCGCTGCTGGCGCCGTCGAGCTTGATGATTCCCAGCGCGAAGGGCGGCTCGACCGGCTGGATGGCCGGCACCGGATATCTGGTCACCGTGTAGCTCAGCAGAGTGCCGGTGTCGCTGACCTCCACCCATTCGTGTATGGTGCGGAAGCACCGGGGGCAGGTCTCCCTGGGCGGCAGATATACCCACGAGCATTCAGGGCACTTCGTGCCCCAGATCCTGCAGTGGTCCCTCAGTTCCTGATAGAACCTGCTTCCTACCCTGCCGGCGTGCCACGTGTAGGGAAGCTTGATGCGGCTCGGGTACATCAAGGTACCGGTATTGCCCAGTTCTTTGCTCGTGACCGCCATCGGTGCGCTCCTTCGTCCTCTTGACAGTCAACCGTGAGTCGATTTCGCGGCTGCCCGCCTGTATGCCCTGTCGTTGCGAGTCCGCCTGCGGCGGACGTGGGAACCGCCCGGTACTCCACGCTCACCCCAATTCGGGGCGATTGCTTCGGCCTGCGCCCTCCGGTCATTCCTGCGAAAGCAGGAACCCACGTCTCTGGATTCCCGCCTGCGCGGGAATGACACGAAGAGAAGCGCGTTGTCGTCAATGACCTGTGCACGCCGACCTGCTGTTCCCGATTCCAGCGGCGCAACCGCAACCGTGGCACAGTCCAAGAACCCTACCCCCACTTCGGCTTCTTCGCGATCAACACCTTCATCGTGGAAAGCGCTACATCCTCGCCCCTCTGGTTCTTGACCGACTCCTTCAGGGCGATGACCCCGCCCAGGTCGCCTTTGTCCTGCCTGTCGATGACCTCGAGTTCCACGTGAAGAGTGTCGCCGATCTTGGTCGGCGCTGTGAACCTCACCTTGTCCATACCGTAGAAGGCTACGATCGCCATCTCATAGAGAGGCATGAGGCCCGTGGCCACCGACAGCACCAGCATCCCGTGGGCAATCCTCTCGCCGAACGGCGACTTCCTGGCGTATTCGATGTCGGTGTGCAGCGGATACCAGTCGCCGCTGAAAGAGGCGAAATTCACGATATCTGCCTCGGTGATCGTCCTGGCCCTGGTCACCTCCTTATCGCCGACCTTGAAGTCCTCGTAGTACCTCATGTCTCATCCTCCTGCCGGTTCACCTTCACCATAGCTTTCGTCACTCCAGGCCTGGCGGCATTGGGCCTGGCCCCGTGGGCGGCCGCAGCACGGCGAAGTTAGCATGCGTTTGGGGCGCGAACATCCTATCCCACCGCTCGGCGGCCGTCAATGGTGGTAGGCAGGAGGGCGACCCGCCGGAGTCTGTCCCACAGCTCAGGATTGAGGGTAGCTTGGAGCGGATGCTCCAACCTACCCGGCGTTTCGAGATGGCCTGGCCGGGCCCCCCTACGCACAAGGCCGGACGCCCCTGGCCCACTAGATGTGGTCGCCCCGCACCAGCCGTGACCCGTAGGGCCGCGGTTGCCGCGCCCTGGGGCCGTCCCGTTCGATGACGGTCAGCCCCTTTCGCAAGCCGTTGCGGACAGCAAACCTGAATGGCGCCGCCACACCGCACCTCAGACCCGTCGGTGCCGCTCTTCGTCCGCTCCTCACAGAAGGTTAGCCTGCTACCCCCGTGATGGAGCGTTTCTGCCTCCTGGCACCTGCCCGCTCCCGGCAATCGCTTCACGCGGCCCCGGGGACACGTGCGTTCTGGTTCTCTGGAAGCGGCAGAGGACGTTGATCGCCCACTCTGAGTGTCTTCTTCGCCGCTCCAATGAAGTCGCGAAAGAGGGGATGCGGCCGATCGGGCCGAGAGGTAAACTCAGGGTGAAACTGAACTCCGAGCATCCACGGGTGGTCGGCAATCTCGCCTATCTCAACCAGTCTGCCATCCGGTGAGACCCCGCTGGGGATGAAACCCGCTTTGTTCAATGTCTCTCTGTACTGGTTGTTGAACTCAAACCGGTGGCGGTGGCGTTCATAGACCACCGACTTGCCATAGGCGTCAGCAGCATGAGTTCCAGGAACCAGGTGGCAGGGGTAAGCTCCCAGGCGCATGGTGCCACCCTTATCGTTGATGCCTCGCTGCTCGGGCAGGAAGTCAATGACTGGATAGGGTGTATTCTCGTCAAACTCCCTAGAATTCGGCTTGTCCGATTTCAGCACCCACCGGGCGTACTCGATCACCATAATATGCATGCCGAGGCAGAGGCCCAGATAGGGCACCCTGTTCTCCCTGGCGTATCGCGCTGCCTTCACCTTGCCCTCTATTCCGCGATAGCCAAAGCCCCCGGGGACCACGATCCCATTGGCGGTCTGCAGCAGCGATTCAGCGCCACTCTCTTCCAGGTCTTCCGACTCGATCCAGACAATCTGGACCGCACGGTCGTGGTGAAGCGCGGCGTGTGTAAGCGCCTCCCTCACCGAAAGGTAAGCGTCCTGTAGCCTGACATACTTGCCCACGAGCGCCACGGATATCGCATCTTTGGGCTTCCCCATTCTCTGTACCAGGTCGCGCCACTGGCTCAGGTCCTTTGGCCCTGCTGCCAGCCGCAAACGGTCTATGACGAATTCTCCCAGTCCTGCCTCATCCAGTATCAGCGGCACCTGATATATGGAGGGCACAGTAGGGAGCGGGACCACTGCGCGCTTCTCAACGTCGCAGAACAAGGCGATCTTGTCCTTGAGTTCATCGGCAAAACCGTGTTCGCTACGGCAGATGATGATGTCCGGCTGTATGCCGATGCTGCGCAGTTCCTTGACGCTGTGCTGTGTGGGCTTCGTCTTGAGTTCCCCGGTAGCTCCAATGAAGGGAAGAAGAGTGACGTGTATGTAAAGGACGTTGTCTCGCCCCACATCGTTCCTCATCTGGCGGATAGCTTCCAAGAAGGGCTGGCCCTCGATGTCACCCACCGTGCCCCCGACCTCCACCAGCACTACCTCGGCACCCGTCATGTCAGCTATGCCGCGGATGCGCCTCTTGATCTCGGAGGTGACGTGAGGCACCACCTGAATGGTACCTCCGAGAAAATCTCCTCTCCGCTCTTTGGCGATGACAGCGCTGTATATTTGCCCTGCCGTGACGCTGGAGGCAGCTGTGAGGTTGGTGTCAATGAAACGTTCGTAGTGACCCAGGTCCAAGTCGGTCTCGGCGCCATCTTCGGTGACGAAGACCTCTCCATGCTGGTATGGGGACATCGTGCCTGGGTCGACATTGAGGTAGGGGTCTATCTTCTGAGCGGAGACGCTGATCTGGTAGCTCTTAAGCAACCTGCCGATGGAGGCGGCGACTATCCCCTTGCCAACCGAGCTAACGACGCCGCCGGTGACGAAGATGTATTTCGCCATGAGGTCTTACGACCTCCTTAATAGCACAAAAGCCACCCTTTGTCAAAGCGTTTTCTGGCCGTTTCAGTGTTTGTCGCGGCTTGCGACTATGCTATACTGCAAACCGCGAGCACCGTGCTGAGGCCTGAGTACGCCAGAGAATGCGCGGGGGTGAACCTGGTGGAAGGCAACGACTTGAGGGAGAGGGTTCAGAAGCTTCGCCAGAAGCTGAACTACCACAATTACCGATATTACGTGCTCGACAGCCCCGAGGTCAGCGATGCCGAGTACGATGAGCTGATGAACGAATTGAAGCGGCTCGAGGCCGGACACCCTGAGCTTGTCACCCCCGACTCGCCCACGCAACGGGTGGGAGCTGCGCCTGTCGAGGCCTTCGGGGTGGTGGAACACCGGGAGCCGATGCTCAGCCTGGGCAACGTGTTTAGCACCGATGAGCTTCTTGCCTGGCATAAGCGCATATCTGGGCTTCTGGCAGAGGAGAAGTTCGACCTCGTTGGTGAGCCCAAAATGGACGGCCTTGCCGTTGCCTTGATATACGAGGAGGGCAGGCTCGTCAACGGAGCCACTCGGGGGGATGGCTTCCGCGGCGAGGCCATCACTCAGAATCTCAGGACCATCAGGAGCATACCTCTCTCTGTGCCCAAGGAGGCCCCACGACGGTTCGAAGTGAGAGGTGAGGTTTTCCTGTCAAAGGAAGGGTTCAGGAGGCTCAATGAGGAGAGGGCCAGCGACGGCTTTCCGCTGTTCGCCAACCCGCGGAACGCCGCTGCGGGCTCGGTGCGCCAGCTCGATTCTCGCATCACCGCGAAGCGCCCTCTGGACATCTATGTCTACGCGTTGGGATGGGCCGAAGGCACCGTGCCCTACACACATTGGGAGACGATGGAGTACCTCAAGTCCCTGGGCTTCAAGACGAACCCCCTGAACTCTCTGCTGAGCAGCGTGGATGAGGCTGAAACCTACTACCAACACCGCGTCCAGGAACGGGAGCGTCTGCCCTACGAAGCTGACGGGATAGTGGTCAAGGTCAACCGTTTTGACTACCAGGCGCGACTGGGCGTGGTAGGTCGCGAGCCGCGGTGGTCCGTGGCCTACAAGTTCCCTGCCACGCAGGCGACTACGGAGTTGACTGACATCGGAATAAGTGTGGGGCGCACCGGCACTCTGAATCCCTATGCCATCCTTGAGCCGGTGTCGGTGGGGGGCGTGGTCCTCAAGCGTGCCGCGCTCCACAACGAGGACGACATAGTACGCAAGGACATACGCATCAAGGACAGGGTTTTCGTTCAGAGGGCGGGGCAGGTCATACCCGAAGTGGTGGGCCCCGTAGATCGGCGGCCTGACCGGCAGCAGAGGGTTTTCTCACTGGCAGAGAGGACCTGGGAGATCTACACCACGGCCCATGGTATCACGGGGGCGGAGTCACCCGGGTGGCCGGTCTGCCCGGTTTGTGGCTCTGAGGCTGTCAGGCCGGAGGCCGAGGCAATGTTCCGGTGCCCCAATGTCGCCTGTCCTGCCCAGGTCCACGAACTGGTCAAACATTTCGTTTCACGCGATGCTATGGACATAGAGGGTATCGGCGAGAAACTTGCCGAGGCCCTGCTGACAGCGGGGCTGATCAAGGACGCTGGCGACATCTACTCTCTGAAGGACAAGAAGGATCAGCTCATCGCGCTGGAGCGAATGGCAGAGAAGAGCGCGTCGAATGTGCTGGCTGCCATCGAGAAGAGCAAGAGCAGGCCGCTGTCGCGCGTCATCTTTGCCCTGGGCATCCGCCATGTTGGGTCGGAGACTGCGGATGTCCTGGCCAGCCATTTCAACGGCATGGATAAGCTGTCGCGTGCAACCGAGGAGGAACTGAGGACGGTTCCCACGATCGGGCCGAAGATCGCGGCCAGCATCGTGGCTTTCTTTGCAGAGGCCTCGAACCTTGCAGTCATAGAGAAGCTGAGAAATGCGGGTCTCACGCTGGGAGAGGAGGCGGCACAGGAAGCGCGCCCGCTGCCCCTCGCTGGCCAGGAGTTCGTGGTCACAGGCAAGTTGGAGGCTTTCACCCGGAGCCAAGCGGAGGCCAGGATAAAGGAGTTGGGTGGGTCAGTTGGCAGTTCCGTGACGAGAAAAACCACCTTCGTTGTGGTCGGGGCCGACCCCGGCTCGAAGCTTGATCGGGCCCGGGGGCTCGGGACTGCCCTACTGACCGAAGAGCAGTTCCTGCGCCTGCTGGGGGAGAAGAAGTGATGCGCTCATTCGGGGTGTGATGGGAAAGATGAGACGCGGAGTGCCCTGAGACCTCTTCAAGGTGAAGCATGAAGCTCATTGTCGGTCTGGGAAACCCGGGGCGACATTATGTCAACAACAGGCACAATGTGGGGTTTCAGTGCGTCGACTATATTGCCCGCAGACAGGGAATCGCGCTCAGCAGTCGCCGGGCGCAGAGCAGGTTGGGCATCGGGGAGATCGGGGGCACACAGGTTGTCCTGGCCAAGCCGGCAACCTTCATGAATCTGAGTGGTGAGGCGGTCACGGCTCTCATGGGGCGATATCGTCTGACTGCGGCGAAACTGCTGGTGATTTACGACGACCTCGACCTACCGCTGGGCCAGGTTCGTATCCGCGCTCGTGGAAGCTCCGGCGGGCACAACGGGATGAAGTCCATTATCGCTCATCTGGGCAGCCAGGACTTTCCACGGCTACGTGTCGGCATTGCTCCCCCGGAGAGTGGCACAGATGTTGGCGGCAAAGCAGTTGATGCAGTTGACTACGTACTGAGCGACTTCACCGCAGAGGAGAAGGCGGTCATCAGGGACACGTACCCCAAGGTGGCCGACGCTGTTGAGTGTCTGACCACTGAGGGCATCGCAGAAGCAATGAACAGATACAACTGACTCCTGCATTCTAGACTCTTTACCTGGAGATTCAGCGATGTCAAATGCCGATGAGTTTCTGAATACGTTCAACGAGATCGAGCGCCACTTGCGTCACATGACTAACGCGAATAAGGAAACACCGTTTCACGTACTCGTCAGGGAAGCGGGCGAGTCGCACGCTGCGGTGAGACGCTTCAGCAACGACCTGAAGGAATTCGCAGATCTCAGAAACGCAATTACGCATGAACGCACGGACGGGCACGTAATTGCCGAGCCCAACGATAGGGCTGTTGCCGACATCAAACGTGTTGCCCTCCTGCTGATCAATCCACCCAGGGTCGTACCGCAATTCCAGAAGCAAGTGCTGGCGCTCCAAACGTCCGACCCCGTAGCTGAGGCCGTCAAGTCGATGCTTGCGCACTCCTTCTCTCAAATCCCTATCTACGAGAACCAACAGTTCAGAGGCTTACTTACGACGAATGCCGTCGCTCGTTGGTTAGGCGCCTGTGTTGCGGAAGATGTGTTCAGTTTGCACGAGACGCTTATCGGCAGCGTGCTGGCGCATGTTGAGGAGGAGAACAACTACTGCTTCGTGACCAAGAATGCAACCCTCTTCCAGGCTCTGCACATATTCGAAGGCTATCACAGGGACGTCGGAAGACTTGAGGCGATTCTGATCACCGAGAACGGTAGGGCTACTGAGAGCCTGCTAG
>CAZBET010000068.1:0-7719 GCA_964490995.1 uncultured Dehalococcoidia bacterium | reverse complement strand
CTAAATGCTAAGTATAACCGAGGCTCCATCGAGTGTCAAGCGTCTGTCAGCTACCGTTTCTGTCAACGATTTGTCGGGAGGAGATGTAAAGAGAGACACGGCAACTCATAGGGCTTCTCCCTGCGAAATGGCTCTCAGCACAGTTACCCAAGACCGGGAAGCGTGAGGACCACGCAGTGCTGGTAGTTCCACCTGGAGCCATTCGCCGGCCTTACGGATAAGGGAACGGCGCACAATGGCGCGTATCTTCTTTCCCGGGATGGTTACGCACGCCTTCCGACCCTGCCGGCCCAGCAGAAAGCTTGTGGCAGAACCTCCGCTAGGGCAGTTTTTAGGTGTCCACTTTTCAACTTTTCCTGACATCGTATCAACTCGTGAATTCGCGCGGGTTTCTTTGCGTACAAGTGCGGTGCGAAAGCACTTGCTCACACGGAGGAGGATAGCGCAAGAAGTTGACGGCTAGCTCCGCTGTGTCGAGGCGCGGATTTCTCAACCCGAGGGAGTCTGAGCGAGTTCTTGTGCTTACTGACTACCTTTGAGAGAAGGCTGCTGACAGTCTGTGCAGCATTTCGCGCATGCTCTTGTCTATCCTTGCGAGGCGTCTTCAGCGATGGCTGGGGCCGACTGCGGAGCCCTCGCCCAACTCACGGAGGACCATTTCGACGCAATCCGGGATCGTCTTAGCTACGTCAGGCGTGCATTCCTCGCGGAAAGTGGCTACGTCGGCGGCCTCGATGGCGAAGATGACGATTTCACGGGGCAAAGGCAATTCGAGTCGCCTGCCAAACTCAAGGGCTGTGGCGAAGTTCACGTCGTGAGGCGAGGCGACGTGCAGCGTGCTGTCGAATGCGTCAGGTGCGAGGCGGTAGATTTGTCCGGGCTTGCCGTCTTGCGTCTGAATGGCGTCAACAATGATGGCCCTGTCGCAGCCTACCATCAAATCGAGCAGGGCCAACCCCCCCACCGCGGCTTCGAGGACTGACACCTTCTCCGGGTCAACCCTTCCTTCGAGTTCCCGGGCAACGCGAGGGCCGACGCCGTCATCGCAGAGAATCGTATTCCCCAGCCCCAGCACCACCGTCTTCATCGTCTACTTCCTGTGCCCAGACCACCACCGCCACCGGGGCTGCCACTGCTCCCCGGGCGACTCCTACTGGATATGCCGCTCCAGTCTCTCCACCACGTCCCCCCTGCTGTTGTAGATGACTACCTCCAGGGGCAACTGGCCGGGAAGGCTGTGAGTAGCACAGGCCATGCACGGGTCATACGCCCGGAAGGCCATCTCCACCATGTTCAGCAGGCCCTCCGTGACCGCCTGTTTCTTCTTGATGACGCCCTGAGCCGCCTTCTTGATGGACATCTGCATGGCGGGATAGTTGTGCGCCGTAGCCACGATCAGGTTTGCCTTCGTGACAATGCCTTTCTCGTCCGTCTTGTAGTGGTGAATAAGGGTACCGCGCGGCGCCTCCACTATGCCCACGCCTTCGTCGGGCGTAGCTGTGGGTATGGTGCGCACTTTCGGATCGGTGATTTCGTTGTCCTGACAGAGCTCGAGCGCCCTCTCGGAGGCGTAGAGAATCTCAATCAGTCTCGCCCAGTGAAACACCAGTGTCGCATGAACAGGCTTGCCGCCCAGAGTCTTGTACAGTCTCTCGTATTCGGCCTGGGCCAGCGGGGTAGCCATGCCGTCGGCGGCGTTGAGACGTGCCAGCGGGCTGACGCGGTATACGCCGCTGTCCTTGCCCTCCGTGAAGCCTTTCCAGCCGACCTTCTTGAGGAAGGGGAACTTCAGGTAGGACCACGGCTCCGTATGCTCGGCGACGTAGTCCAGGTACTGGGCAGGCTTGAACTTGGCGACCTCCTTGCCGTCAGGGTCAACCACCCGGACGTCGCCGTCGTAGAAGTTGACTCTGTTCTTGCTGTCAACCAGGCCCATGTAGTAGCTCTTCATGGTGTATATGTCGCCGGTGATGAGGTTAAGATAATCCTTGTTTGCCAGCACAACGTCGTCGAACAGCTTCAGGCTGAACTTGGAGAACTCGACGCAGGATTTAGCCTTCTGCTCGAAGTCCTTTCGCTGCTCCTCGGTAATCGGCTTGCTCATGCCGCCGGGTATGCCCCCTACCGGGTGGGTGGCCTTGCCCGCGATGGCAGCCTGCATATCTTGGGCGTAGGCCCGGTGCTTTATGACTTCCCCGCCGACCTGAAGGCCGACCTTGGCGATCACGCCCAGAATGTTCCTTTCAGCGGGGTTGCTGGTAGGCCCCATGACGAAGTCAGGGGCAGCCAGGGCGTAGAAATGGGCGATGTGGGAGTGAATCATGTGAGCGCAGTAGAATAGCTCCCTCAGTTTCCTCCCTGCCGGAGGCAGTTCGACATGGTAGACAGCGTCTGTGGCCTTACACGAGGCCATGTGATGCGCGCCCGGTCAGACACCGCAGATGCGGGGTACTATGCGCGGCAACTCCTCAACCGGCCTTCCTTCGCAGAACTTCTCGAAGCCGCGCAGTTCCGGTATCTGGAGGTAGGCATTGGCGACATCGCCGTCGTCATTGAGGAAGATCTCGATCTTGCCGTGGCCCTCCAACCTGGTTATGGGATCAATAGTGACCTTCTTCATCCTGCTCCTCCCCTCTAGGTGCGCTGGGGGCATTTCCCTTTCAACAGCGAGCTGGACATCCCGAATCTGTAGAATGTGCCTGCCGGGTCAACCAGCTCGTTAACCATTATCGCGATTTCGTCGTCGTTGTTGGCTTCGTAGATGGAGGCCACAGCGCTGACCAGCTTCGCGCCTTGGTCGACGACTCCGGGGGGTGGGCCGAAGCAGCCGCGGCACGGTATGTTCACCTTGATACATAGTGCACCACAGCCGCCCCTGGTGGCGGGGCCCATGCAAAGCAATCCCTGCTCCAGGAGGCACCGCTCGGGATCAGGGATGATCTCATGAGTCCGATAGATCCGGGAGATCTTCTTGTTCTCTTTCTTGCGGTCGCATTCATCGCAGAGGGTCTTGGCGGAAGGGATTGTCGCGCCCGGAGGAGGCAAGGTGTTGGTGGCGATGGCATCCACTACTTTCAAGATGAGAGCTACGGTTGGCGGACAGCCGGGTACAAAGTACTCGACAGGCACTACTTGGGCCAGCGTCAACACAGTCTCATACAGCTCAGGCAGGGTTATCTCGCCCTCCGGCACCCTCGTTACAGTCTGAGGGAGTATCTTGTTCGGGTTATCGTTGGAAGGTGCTTCGACATAGACTCTCTGCATCATGTCGCTGCGGCTCGTGAAATTGGCCAGCGCCGGGATGCCGCCGAAACACGCACAGGCACCGAACGAGACCATGACCTTGGACTTGTTGCGGAGCATCTTGGCGACGTGCTCCTGCTCCGTGCTCCTGATCGCACCATTGAACAAGCAGACGTCGATGGACTTGTCCGGCATTGCCTCGACGTCTTTGTACTTGAAGTCCAGCGCTATGGGCCAGAATACGATGTCCGCCAACTTGGCAACATCAAGGATCTTTTCGTTGATATCGAGGACAGCAACGTCGCAGCCGCCGCAGGCGGCAGCCCAGTAGAGAGCGAGTTTAAGCTTAGCCATGCTTTCCTCCGTCCCGGAGGCTCAAAGGACCCAGGCCTCTCACCTGCTCCGTCATCTCATTGACAATTGAGGCGAAGCGCTCTCCTTCCGAGGCGGAAACCCAGGACAGTCTCAGCCTCTGGTCCTCGATGCCGAACTGACCCAGCATCTTCTTGAGCAAGGGAATGCGCCTTGCCGCTTTTGCATTACCTTCCAGGTAATGACATTCTCCGAGGTGTCAGCCGCAGACCAGCACCCCGTCGGCCCCCGACTGGAAGGCCTTGACGACGAAGGTCGGGTCCACTCGCCCGCTGCACATTACCCTTACTACCCGCACGTTGGGGGCATACTTTTTGCGCGAGGTCCCTGCCAGGTCAGCGCCGGCATAGGAACACCAGTTGCAGAGGAACCCCACGATCTTGGGTTCGAAGCTCATACTAGCACCCCCTCTACTTGCGCTAAGATCTGTTCCGTAGTGAAGTGTTTGCTCACTATGGCGCCGCTGGGACAAGCAGCAGCGCAGGTACCACAACCCTTGCACAAAGCCTCGTTGATGAAGGCAACCTTCTTGTCTTCAACGAAGCTGATTGCCTTGTACGGGCAGAGCTCCAGGCACGTCTTGCACCCGGAGCAGACCTGTTCGTCCACCACGGACGTGGCTGCTTCGAGTTCGACCTTGCCCTTGCTGATGATGGATAGCACACGGGCCGCCGCTGCCGATGCCTGCGCCACAGTGTCGGGAATGTCCTTGGGCCCCTGACAGCAACCGGCAATGTAGACTCCATCGGTCATAGTGGCTACCGGGTCCAGCTTCGGGTGCCTCTCGAGGAAGAACCCGTCGGCGCTCTTGCTCAGCGAGAACAGTCTTGCTGTCTGGGCAGAATCGGCGCGGGGCTCCAGGGCGTTGCTCAAGACAACCATATCAACGGGGATGCGTCTCTTACGGCCAATGAGCGTGTCTTCGCAGAGCACGACGAGCTTGCCCTGCTCTTCCGGCTTCTCCGCCACTTTGGTGACCTCGCCAGCGCGGCCTCTTATGAAGTTCACGCCCTCTTCCTGAAGCCGATTGTAGAACTCCTCGTAGCCCTTGCCGAAACAGCGCAGGTCGATGTACATCTGGTAAATCTCGGCGTCGGGGATCTTCTCCCTGATGATGTGGGAGAACTTCAGTGAATACATGCAGCAGACGCGGGAGCAATACTCGTGGTAGTTCTTGTCACGGCTGCCAACGCAGTGGAGGATCGCCACGCTCTTGGGCTGCGAGCCGTCCTTGAGTTGAAGCTTGCCACCGGTCGGGCCTGCCGCGCTGCTCATCCTCTCGAAATGGAAGCCGGTGATGACGTTGTCGTACCTGCCGTAGCCGTACTGGGTGATGACCGACGGGTCGAAGGCATCGAAGCCGGTCGTGACTATGATGGATCCGACATCGATGTCCACGAGCTTCTCTTTCTGCTCGAAGTCGATAGCCTTGGCTTCGCAGAACTTCTCGCAGGCGCGGCACTTGCCCTTCTGGAAGTAGGTGCAGCGCTCCCGGTCTATCACGGGAACATTGGGCACTGCCTGAGGAAAGGGCGTGTAGATGGCTTTGCGCTGGCCGAGCCCCATATCGAACTCGCTGCTTGTCTTGAAGGGGCACTTCTCCTGGCATACGCCGCAACCGGTGCACTTCGTGATGTCGACGTAGCGGGGCTTCTGCCTGACCTTCACCTTGAAACTGCCCACGTAGCCCGAAACCTCGACCACCTCACTGTACGTCATCATCTCGATGTTCTCGTGTGACCTCACCGAGGCCATCTTCGGCGTGAGTATTCAGGCGGAGCAGTCTAATGTGGGAAAGGTCTTGTCGAGCTGAGCCATGTGGCCGCCGATCGATGGCTCCCTTTCCACTAGGTAGACCTTGTGGCCCGCGTTGGCTATCTCCAGGGCCGCCTGTATGCCGGCGATTCCAGCGCCTACGATTAGGGTAGCGGGATTGAGGGATATCTCCTTGATCTCCAGCGCCTGATGATAGGCAACCCTCCTCACCGCTGCGCTGATGAGCGCCTTGGCTTTCTGCGTGGCCATCTCCCGGTTCTCGGTCACCCACGCGACCTGCTCGCGGATGTTGGCCATTTCCATGAGAAACGGGTTGAGCCCGGCGGTGGCCAGCGTGCGCCTGAAGGTGAGCTCGTGAAGGCGCGGGGAGCAGGAAGCGATGACCACCCGGTTCAGGTTCTGCTCCTTGATATCCTTCTTGATGAGGTCCTGGCCCGGGTCCGAGCAAACGAACTTGTACTCCCGCGCCACGACCACTCCCTTCAGGCCCTTGGCGTATTCAACCACCTGAGGCACGTCCACCGTGCCGGCGATGTTGGCTCCGCAGTCACAGACGTAGACACCGATTCTTGGTTCCATGTCATCCCCCCTTGATGCCTGCCGTTGCTTTGGCAAGCACCTTATCTGGCGAGACAATGCACGTCCCCAGCCCGAGGGACTTGCGGTCGACCCCAAACGCTATGCCCATAAGCTGGGTGAAGAACAGGACAGGGAGCTTGAAATGAGTCTTGAACCTTCTGTTGACTTTCGCTTGGTAGACGTCGAGGTTCACCTGGCATAGGGGGCACACTGTGACCACCATGTCGGCCCCGTTTCTTGCGGCGTCGTCGAGTATCTTATGGACGAGATCGAGGGCGACCTCTTCCTCCGGTATCACCAGGGATCCCCCGCAGCAACGAGCCTTCAATGGATAGGGAACTGGCTTTGCGCCGAGGGCTTCCACCAGGCGGTCCAGGCTCTGCGGGTTCTCCGGATCGTCGAAGCTGGGAGTAGGGCGCACGACCTGACAGCCATAGTACGGAGCGACCTTGAGTTCGGCGAGCTTGACCTTCACCCTGGACGCGATTTCTTTGTAGCCGACATCGTTGACAAAGACATCCAGAAGGTGCCGCACCTTGACCGTCCCGTGGTATTCGAGGCCGCCCGCGGCCAGGCACGTATCTATCTTGTTCTTGAGTTCAGGGTACTCCTTGGGCTGTGCATCTGCCTTCTTGAGGATGACCATGCAGGAGCTACACGGCGTCACCAAGTCGAGGCCCTTCTTCTCAGCCAAGGCCAGATTGCGGGTCGCTGCGCACATCGCAGCCAATTCGTCTATGGAACTGTAGGGCGTTGACCCACAGCAGTTCCAGTCCTCGAGTTCTATCAAGTCCACATCCAGAGCCTTGGCCGCAGCCAGCGCGGACGCGCCGTAGGCCTTGGCCCCGCCGTGAGCGCAGGAACAACCAGGGAACCAGGTATAATACCTTTTCATGAAGCGCCTCCCAGTCCTTCGGCCTTGTCAAGGATGGCTTTTAGCTGACGCTCTGCCTCGGGTTTCATTCTCTTGGCTTTGATCGACAATCGCCCGTGCCTGACCAGGCTCAGAGCAGTCGGTATCATCTTGATCGCATTCAGCGGGTTGGTTGCGAAGTAGAACCAGGTCATGAAGCTGGCCTCGGGAACGTATCCGGTGCTGTAGACGAAGTCAGAGAAGGTCCTGTACATGGCGGGCGTTCGTGTCTTGGGATTGCTCAGGCGTTCCCTGGCGGAAATGCACTCGAGGGCGTGCATGATGTCGGTCGGCTTGATGTCCCTGGGGCACCTCACAGTGCAGAGGTAACAAGAAGCGCAATACCACATGGAGTTGGCGGACAGCACCTCGTCCCGCATCCCTGCCCGTGCCATAGCGATGAGCTGACGGGGTGCGTACTGCATCTTGTCGGCATTGGGGCAGGATGCCGTGCAGCTACCGCACTGGATGCACAGGCGGACGTGCTCGGCTCCGGGGATGCTGCTGAGCTCTTCGAGGAGGGTGTTACCACCGTGAGGCTTCTTTTCCATCGCGCACCACCCTATTTGTTGTAGTATGCTGCGAACTTGCCAGAGCGAAATGAATAGGGGGCCACTCATGCCCCCTACCTACTAGTCCCCCGGACTCATAGTTCTGATCAATTGCGTTCCCTTGCCACGCTAAGCGGGCTTCTCTGATTTCTTCAGTGCCTCAGCTCTCCTCTTCCCCCGTTTGCGTACATCGCTAATCACCTGACACAGTGCACTGACGTTCAAGAACCACGCCAGCGCGAGCCCGCCCAGCCACGGCGGCAGCACGTCGGTGGTGAGCCGCGG
>CAZBET010000067.1:0-7727 GCA_964490995.1 uncultured Dehalococcoidia bacterium | reverse complement strand
CGCAGCCGGTGGCGACCTTCTCCGTGAAGCCCCTGGTTACGGTCGGGCGCTCCCGGGGAACGCGCCTGGCCTCCTTATCACTGACCGACTTCTCCCTGACCACGCTCAGGACCTGGCTGTCGCGGCTCCGGTCCCTGTAGATGGTTATCCCCTTGCAGCCCTCCTTGTAGGCCAGCATATAGACCCGGGCTACGTCTTCCCTCGTGGCGTCATGAGGGAAGTTCACGGTCTTGGACACCGCGTTGTCGGTGGACTTCTGGAAAGCCGCCTGCATCCTGACGTGCCATTCCGGGGTGATCTCATGAGCTGTGACGAAGACCCTCTTGACCCCTTCCGGCACGCCCTTGACGTCCCGGAGGTTGCCCTTCTTCGCCACCTCCTGCATCAGTTCGTCGGAGTAGAAACCTTCCTTCCGGGCTGCCTCCTCGAACAGCGGGTTGACCTCCGACAACCGCGTCCCCTCGAGTATGGTGCGGGTGTAGCTCAAGGCGAACAGGGGCTCGATGCCGCTGGAGCAGCTCGCGATTATGCTCAGGGTGCCTGTGGGGGCGATGGTGGTCCTGGTGGCATTCCTGACCCGGGGGCCGCGGGGCTTGTCGTAGATGCTGCCCTCAAACGCGGGGAAAACGCCCCTCTGCGCTGCAAGCTCAGCAGAGGCCTGCGTGGCTTCCTTGCTGATGAGACTCATCAGCTTCTCAGCGGTCTGAAGCGCCTCCTCTGAGTTGTAGGGTATGCCCAGCCGGACAAGGAGGTCGGCGAAGCCCATTACGCCCAGTCCGATCTTCCTGGTCTTCCTGGTCATCTCCTCTATCTCGGGCAGGGGGAACTTGTTGACATCAATGACGTTGTCAAGGAACCTGACCGCCATCGTCACCGTCCGGGCCAACCGGGCATAGTCAACCGCCCACGCGCCGTTCCTTCCTGTGACCATCCTGGACAGGTTGATCGAGCCCAGGTTGCAGGACTCGTAGGGCAGAAGCGGCTGCTCACCGCAGGGATTGGTGCTTTCAACGCTACCCAGTCCCGGGGTAGGGTTGTCCCGGTTCACGCGGTCCATGAAGACGATGCCCGGGTCGCCATTCTTCCAGGCCATCTCGACTATGCGGCCGAAGACCTCTTTGGCGTTGAGCCTGCCCACCACCTTCTTGGTGCGTGGGTTGACCAGTTCGTAGTCGCTGCCGCTTTCCACGGCCTTCATGAACTGCTCAGTCACGGCCACGGAGATGTTGAAATTCGTGAGTGTGGTGTTGTCCTCTTTGGCGGTGATGAACCTCTCGATGTCGGGATGGTCTACGTTGAGGATGGCCATGTTGGCGCCCCGCCGCTTGCCCCCCTGCTTGATAACGTCGGTGGCGGCGTCGAAGGCCTTCATGAATGACACCGGGCCGCTGGCCACCCCGCCCGTCGAGCCCACCAGGTCGCCTTCAGGGCGCAGCCGTGAGAAGGAGAAGCCGGTGCCGCCGCCGCTCTTGTGGATGAGCGCCGTGTACTTTAGAGTGTCGAAGATCGACCTCATGGAGTCCTCGATGGGCAGCACGAAACAAGCGGAGAGCTGCCCCAGCTCGCGGCCCGCGTTCATCAAGGTGGGCGAGTTGGGCAGGAACTCCATATTGAGCATAGCCTGGTAGAATTCCTCTTCCCTCGCGTCGACATCGGCGTTGGGGTCATAGAGCAGGTCGGCTCCTGCCACGTGGTAAGCCACGCGGCGCAACATGTCTTCAGGGGTCTCGACCACCCTCCCCTCGCTGTCTTTGGTCAAATACCTTCGTTCCAGGACCGCTCCGGCGTTAGCTGACAGAGTGGCTTTGGCCTTGTCAGGTTCAGTGCTGAGCACTGTGGCTCTCCTCGCTTGCCTGGTCGGCCTACTCTTGTCCCTCTCTTGTGCTGGGGGCGCGGCTTCCCCCTTCTTCTCAGACAGTATTGTTCTCACCATTGATTCAATCTCCGCGTCCTGAATGGGCCTTATCACCCGCGGCGCCAGATACTCCATTCCGGGCAGCACCGGTACGCGCTCCAGGCGGTCGATGACCTCATCCGTGAGCTTCTCGATCAGCTCTCTGTCGGTGATGCCCATGGAGTCGGCTGTGGCAAACGTCACGCGAGCGACCCTGTTGCGCAACGTGCGCTGGGCCTTGTTCTGCCTTCCGTCGTTGCTTCCTCTCACGGTGTCGGTCCCTCTGTGCGGCGAGTCTGCCGGGGCTAGCGGCGTCTCGATGACGCTGTTCTCTTTCTTGTGCCCAGGGAGCTGAGTTGCTCCGCGGGGATGAGAGGCAACTGGCTTGCCCGTTGGCTGCTGGCAAGGAGTTCGTCAACCTCTCGCTTGAGGCTGGTGATGTCGGCGAAGTCGCGGTAGACGCTGGCGAACCGGATATAGGCGATGTGGTCCAGTTCTTTCAGCTTGTCCATCACAAGCTCCCCCACCACCGAGCTGGGTATCTCCGCTTTGCCCATCCGGTGCAGCTCGGCCTCGATGTCATCCACCAGCTTCTCAATTGCTCCTGCGGGCAGGGGACGCTTCTCGCAGGCCTTCCGGATGCCTGTCGCCAGCTTCTCACGATTGAAGTCCTCGCGTCGCAAATCCTTCTTGACGATGACCAGATTGCCGGTCTGCACCTTCTCGTAGGTGGTGAAGCGCCCCCCGCATTCAAGGCACTGCCGGCGGCGGCGTATGCTGTCATCACCGTCGCGAGAGTCAGTGACTTTCGAGTCGTTGTGGCCACAATAGGGACACTTCATAGCAGTGAGCCCGCGCTACAATATCTTGTGGCGGAGCTATACGCTAGCACAAGATGTGGGGCGTTGTCAAGGGGTTTTGGGGCGTATTCCGTCAGTCTGGTTGCCGCGTCTCTAGCTTGCCCGGCGGCGCAGCGGCAGCCAGCGGAAGAGGCGTCCGAAGTCGCCCTTCTCCCACGACACCAGGAGCTGGCCTGCGATGAACGTTGAGCTGTAGAAACTGGCAACAATGCCGACGATCAATGCCAGCATGAAGGTATGAATAGTGGGCCCACCGAAGGCGAACAGGGCTCCGCAGGTGAACAGCGTGGTCAGGCTCGTATTGAGTGACCTGGTGAGCGTCTCAGTGATGCCGATGTTCACCACGGACTCAAGATCGGCGGTACGGTAGCGGGCTGTGTTCTCGCGGATGCGGTCGAACACCACGATGATGTTGTTCACGCCGTAGCCGATCACGGTCAGCACCGCGATGATGAACATGGAGTCCACTTCAAGTCTGAAGATTGCGAAGACTGCGAGCAGTATCAGGACATCGTGTGCCAATGCCGCGATGGCGCAAACGCCATACCGGAAGGAGCTGGCCAGTTTGCGGAAGGCCCAGATGATGTAAAGGAGAATGGCCACGGCACCCGCCAGAATCGCGTACCCTGTATAGCGGACGCGCTCCGTGGTTACCGCCTGAGAGACTGCATCGAAATCGAGGTAGTCCACCGGACCGAACTTGCCCGCCAGCGCTTCCTTGATTCTGGCCTGTTCGGTTTGACCAGTGGCTGACTCCGTGGACTCTGTAGCATCGGGCTCGCCGATGCGTACCAGGAAAGAGTCCAGTGTGGCAGGCTGGACTGTGACGTCGGCATAGCCCAGGGCCACCAGGTCGCCTTTCAAGGTGTCCTCCGGCACAGTCTTCCCGAACATAAGGGCCAGGGTCTCGTTGCCCGTTTGGTTCTGCGTCTGGTTCCCTGTCGCGTTCCCCGGCGAACTGAAATCCGCTATCCTCACCGTCGTGGCGTACTTGCGCTCAAGCTCCTGGGCCAGGCGGTCGGTTGCAGTCTGGTTCGCCGCAAGGCCTTGCAGGAGGAAGGCGTCCTTGGGGCTGCGTTGGATAATGGCGTCGGTGTACCCCAGGTCGCCGAAGGCGGCCCTGAGGCCTGCCTCGTCTGCCGCCTTCTCGAAGACCAGGGTCATGGTGATCCCCGGCCTGAAGTCCAGCCCTGTGTTGAGCCACGACACACCCAGCGAGATGATGCCGGCGAGGATCACCAGGATTGACGCCAGAAAGAACCACTTCCTCTTGCGGACAAAGTCGTACAACTCTACTTCTGCTCCTTGCTGAGCGGCGCCTGAGCCAGCCTGTCCAGTCCGAATAGCCAGAGGCGGCTTTCCAGCTTACTCCCGACGTACGGTCGCAAGAAGGTCTTCGTGATCGCTATGGCGCTGAACATGCTGAGCAGGACGCCGACGGCGAGAGTGAGGGCGAACCCCATCACCCTTGGCTCTGCGAACTGGTTGCCCATCCAGTAGAGAATGGCGCATACGATGAGGGTGGTTAGATTGCTGTCGCGGATAGCAGGCCAGGCGCGACTGAAGCCAGTCTCTATGGCTCCACCCAGAGTCCGCCCCGCCCTTAGCTCCTCTTTCATGCGCTCGAAAATCAGCACGTTGGCGTCCACCGCCATTCCGATGGACACGATGAACGCAGCGATGCCGGACAGAGTAAGCGTCACTGGAATGAGTTTGAACGCCGCCAGCACCAGTACGCAGTACATGAGCAGGGCAAGGCCGGCCATCACTCCGGGAAGGCGGTAGTAGAACATCATGAACAGTATGACGAGGGCAAGACCGATGACACCCGCGATGAGGCTCTTTCTCAACGAATCGGCACCCAGGGTGGGGTCCACCTGGTCCTCCACGGCGGGGCCGGAGAGGAATGTACCGTGCTCCCAGTGCCCCAGCGGGACAGGCAGAGCGCCTGCGTTGAGCAGGATGGCCAGGTTCTGGGCCTCTTCAAGTCCGATGTTCTCGATAACGCCTTTGGCCCCGATCTGCGACTTGACCGTGGGGGCGGAGATAAGCCGGTTGTCGAGGAAGATGCCCAGCGGCTTGCCGATGAGGCGGCCCGTAATCTGCTGGAAGAGGTTCGCTCCCTCGTCGTTGAACTCGAAAGCGACCCTGGGCTCATTGGTCGTCTCGTCTATGACGACCTGGGTGTTCCTCTTCAGGTACTTGCCGGTCAAGGGAACGTTCTGCCCGCTGCTGTCCACCGCAGTCGCCGGGATCCACGTGGGCTGCCCGTTCTCATCCGGGACGGGGTTGCCGTTGCTGTCATAGACCATTTCTCTGTAGTCGAGTTGGGCTGTCTGCCCGATCAGGCTGACGGCCTCCTCCATGTTCCTGACGCCGGGCAGTTGCACGGATATGCGGTTCTCGCCTTGTTTCTGGATGATGGGCTCTGTGACACCGTACGCGTCGACCCTCTTCTGGATGATTTCGATGGCTCCCTGCATGGCTTGGGCGGGGTCCTCGCCTTCACCGATCTGGGAGAGGTCAGCTTCGTAGACGAGATGTATGCCGCCGCTGAGGTCCAGGCCCAGCCTCATCCCCAGGGCGTTGTTGCCGGGCGGAACATCCTGTATGCTGGGCGAGTCCTTGATGACTACCTCAGCCAGAGCAAGGGCGATAAGGATGATGATAAGAGCAAGCGTGATGAGGGTTCTGCGAGTCACTAGTTTCTCCCCAATCGCTTCGTCACGAAGTCCAGCGCTTCCTCACTGGTACGGAGCTCCCCCGCAGCCTGGGCCTCCCGCACCATTTCCAGCAACTCGCCGATACGGGGGCCGGGCGACAGCCCAAGCGTGTCAACCAGGGTATGACCGTCTATCAGCTTCGGCGGGACAACGACGGCCTGTTCCTGAAACCACTTGGAAAGAATGTACCCCGTTGTCTCGGCATGCCTGCGCCACTCGGCGGGGTCCAGCGTGGGGCCTCGCGCCGCGAGATGATCGGCGAGGCCAAGGAACAGGATATCGATTCCCGCTTCGCCGGTGTCGCGGAAGTATCTGTATATGGCGCGGCGCGAAGGCATCTCTTCACCTAGAAGATAGCCGGGGCGCATGTGGTGCTCAATCATCAGCAGGACTAATCTTGTCTCGTGGTTGCTGAACCGCAGCCGCTTCATGAGTTCGGCGGCCATTTCGGTCCCCTGTCTAGCGTGTTCCAGGAAGCGCATCCGGCCATCTTGCTCCAACGTCTTGGTCGCGGGCTTGGCGATGTCGTGAAGCAGGCCGGCCAGCTTCAGCAGGCCCTTCCTCGTCCGTCCCACCGCAACCTCCTCGGCGAAGTGCCGGGCAACATCCTCTGTCCAGGGGACGGGCGAAAGGATGTCACCTGCCCCCTCCGCCTCACGGTCGCGAAGCAGCAGTTCCAGCGCGCCGACCGTTTCCAAAGAATGCTCGAAGACGTCCCAGAAATGCTCAGGTGGCTGCGCCACTCCTCTGGCTGGGGTCAGCTCTGGCATCAGTCGGTCGAGCAGGCCCAGGCGGGCAAGAAAGCGCAGCGAGTCATATGCTCGCTTGCTCTCGAGGATCTGACAAAGCTCGTCGCGAAGCCGCTCCGCTGCGACTTCAGTAATCAGGGCTGCATCACGTCGCATGAAGGTCTCTGTGGCTCGGTCGACAGAGGAATCAAGCACCGCGGCGAATCGAACCGCCCTCAGGAGGCGGGCCGGGTCGTGCCAAAACGCGGATTCATTTGCTGCACGGATCGTCTTCTGAGTCAAGTCGCGCTGGCCGCCCAGGGGATCGATCAGCCTTACCTGTGACCAGCCAGCTTTGACGTCAGCCAGGCTGACGGCCATAGCATTGATGGTGAAGTCACGGAGGGTGAGGTCCTCGTTGATGTTGCCGCGCAACGTGGCGAAATCGAGGTGCCAGCGGGCTTCAGCCCCAGTAAGTACTACCCTGGCAACCTGATTGACCTCGTCAAGGGGAACCATCTTGGCGCCGAATGCTGCCGCCACGTCGGACGCGATGGACGTAGCGTTGCCGCCAACGGCGAGGTCGATGTCGTTGTTCGTGCGGCCAATGAGCCCGTCGCGCACAAAGCCGCCGACAACGTAGCAGTCAATGCCGCGCTGCTGGAGGAGCTGTCTCAACCTTCCTAGAAGTGAAGCTGCTTCGGCCGGGGCAAAGAACCTCGACTTGTCTTTGGTTACCTTAGTCATTCAACTGTGCTTTTTCTCAGGAACGCCTCATGCCCGCCTGCAACCAGGCTGGGCAGACGGGTCGGGTAGCCCTGACCTCGAGAGGTGCCCGCCCTCGGCGGGCCTTCATATCTCGTTTGACTCTTCGTTGGGCTCTGCCTTGTACAGCTTGTCCATGCTCTCCAGGTGGTCGATGTAAACGACCCCATTTACGTGGTCTATCTCGTGCTGCAAAACATGGGCCAGAAGCCCATCAGCCTTGATGCGAATTGCCTTCCCGCTTCGATCCCGTCCCTTCACCGTGACGGCCTCACATCGCTTGACCTCTCCCCTGTAGCCGGGCAGGCTGAGGCACCCCTCCACCATCTCGTGCTCCCCCGAGCTCTTCACCAGCTCGGGGTTGATGAGCGTGATTACGTCCTCTCCTGGTATCTCAATGACGACGACCTGTAGCGGTATCCCGACTTGCGGCGCCGCCAGCCCCACTCCCCCCGTATCGCGCATGGTATCCACCATGTCGTCGATAAGCTTCTGGATGGAGTCGTCGATGGTGCGTACCCGCTTCGCCTTGCGGTGAAGCACTGGGTTGTCCATCATTGTGAGGGGCCGGATCGCCATAGATAGACCAGTTCGGCATCAGACGTTTTTTGCGCAATTGGCAAGATTATAGTCGAACTTCTGAGGGTTGTAAAGGCTTAGAGCAGGCTCACGGGGTCGATATCCGCTGTCCAGCCGGGAGGGAGCGGCACCCTGGAGAGGAGGGGTAGCGGGTCGGGGCTGCGAATGACTATCTGCC
>CAZBET010000066.1:0-7785 GCA_964490995.1 uncultured Dehalococcoidia bacterium | reverse complement strand
GCATCTTCAGCGCCTCAATGCCGAAGGGCTTGATGTGGATGCTCCGGCTGATCTCAGGCTCCGTGCGCTGCGTGGCTCGGAACAGAGCCTTGCCTCCCTCAGCGACCAGCTTGCCGCGGTGAAAGACCATGTCTGCGCTCAGCCTCAGCAGGTCGTCCACAACGACGAAATTGGCCACGTATCCAGGGGCTACTGCTCCCACCCGCTCCAGCCCGAAGTACTCGGCGGTATTGATGGTCGCCATCTGAATCGCGCGTATAGGGTCGAGGCCCCCGTCTATGGCCTTCCTGACCACGGCATCCACGTCGCCCTCTCTGAGGAGGTCAGCGCAAGTGCGATCATCGACGACGAAGAGACATCTCTTGTATGTCCTGTCGTCAACCAGGGGCAGCAGTTCATCCAGGTTCTTCTCCGACGAACCCTCTCTGATCATAAGGTGCATCCCCCGCCTCAGCTTCTCCCTCCCCTCCTCCAGCATGGTGGACTCGTGATCAGAGCCTATCCCCGCCGCTATGTAAGCGTTCAACTCCTTCCCGCGGAGGCCCGGCGCATGGCCGTCGATCGGTCTGCCTCCAGCCAGCCTGATCTTCCTCATGACCTGCTCATCTCCGTGCAAAACCCCCGGGAAATTCATCATCTCGCCTATGCCTATGACATTCCTCCATCTCAGGGCAGTACGGAGTTCTTCGACCCCAAGCTCCGCGCCCGACGTCTCCAGGTCGGTGGCCGGCACACATGGCGGAGCCATGAAATAGAAGTCCAGAGGAAGAGTCCGCGTCGACTCCATCAGGTACCTGATTCCCCTCAAGCCTGCAACGTTGGCGATCTCATGTAGGTCGGTGACGACTGCGGAGACCCCACGGGGAACAACTGCCCCGGCGTATTCAGCAGGGTGAAGCATGGAACTCTCTACATGAACGTGGCCGTCGATGAGACCGGGGACGATGTACCTGCCTCCCACGTCAACGACCCGCGCAGCATCGCGATAGTCGCCGATGCCGGCTATGTACCCCTGATAGATGGCGACGCTCCCGTCCTCGATCTCGCCTGAAAGCGTGTTCACTATCTTGGCGTTCCTCAACACCATGTCAGCCGGCTCCTCGCCTTTGGCTGCTGCGATCAGTTCCTCCAAGTTCATTCCCGGTCCTCCATAGTGCATACGTCAGGCAGGTATCGAAAGTCCTGATTGAAATCAAGGCCGTAGCCGACAACGAACTCGTTGGGAATGGTGAAACCCAGGTAGTCGATGGGGAAGTCCACAACCCGCCGTGACGGCTTGTCCAGCAGGGCGCAAAGCTTCACCGACGCGGGCTTCCGCCGCCGGATGTGGCTTAGAAGGAAACTGATGGTCAGCCCTGTATCGACGATATCCTCGACCACCAGTACGTGCCTGTCTCTTATCAATGTCTTGACCCCCTGAACCAGCTCGATCTTGCCCGAGCTCGCCGTGCCTGCCCCGTAGCTGGACGACCTGACGAACTCAATCTCGAGAGGTATGTTCAGCTTGCGTATGAGGTCAGACATGAAAACGAAGCTGCCCTTGAGCGCGCCGATAAGCACCGGATTCTTGTCGGCGTAGTCGCGCCTGATCTCGGCTGCCAGCTCGCCGACTCTCCTATCGATATCGTCTTTGGCAATGAGAACCCTGAGCTTGGTCACAGCAGTCCCCCTTTACCGGATCTTCCCCACAGCTATGAGATAGAGCACGCTCTCCCCCCGGCCATCGAGCCCCAACAGCCGGTTGAAATTATCGTCGTAGAAAGCGCCTATGGCGCAAGCGCCCAGCCCCATGGACGTTGCCACCAGATAGGTATTCTGCGCGATGTGTCCCGCTTCGAAGAGGACATAGCGATGGGCTCGCCCACCATATCGCTGCCGTGTGCGGCTGAAGACGGCGGACAGAGCCACTATGACGTTGGCTTGCCTCATCATCCTCTCCCCCAGCGCAGCCCGAGACATCTCCTCACCGAAGTCGCCCTCGCGCGCCAGTTCCAGTTCATGCGAGGCGACCAAGTAGTGGTAGATGCCTCTAGCCAGACCGTCTACGTTGTTCACAATGGGGTACAGCTCCAGAGGGTAAGTCGCCCCTGCGGAGGGAGCGGCCCTAAACCGGCCACGCTGGTCGGTAACGCCAGCAGAGTAATGGAGGATAGCTGACAGCTCAGCGAGAGACATCGGGTTTCCTGAGAAGTCTCGCTCGGACCGCCTCCTCGCGATGGCTTCCTCCACGCCAAGCCCCCGGTAAGCCGAGTCCCGCGCCAACCGCACTCTAGACATTCCCGACAAATTATAGCGTCGAGGAGACTGGCTGGCAAGGACGCCGAATGCCGTCAGCCGTACCTGACTGGTCGCTTCAAGGCTCCGAGACTTCTTCAAGAAGGTCGACGGTGCCACGCTCCAGGGCGGGCACCCCGTGGCACAACAACGTGCCATGTGGGGCCTTTCACCAAAAAGGTAGCTTCTGCTCCAGAATGCTCTTGAAAATATTGTTAAAAGTGTTACAATCCGCAAGGTTACCAGCTTAGAGACACTGCACTGAGGCAGACATGGTATTCTACGAGTTGAGTGAGAAGGCAAAGCTAAGGCGGCATCGCACCAATGAGGCAATAGCCCTGGCGATGCAAAGCCGTTGGGAGGAAGCTATTGCCGTCAACAAGAGCGTAATAGAGGTGTTTCCTGACGACGCAGACGCCTACAATCGGCTGGGGAAGGCGTTGACCCAACTGGGAAGATATGCTGAAGCAAGAGAGGCCTATGGCCGTGCAGTAAGGATCGAACCCAACAACAGCATTGCCAGGAAGAACTTGGAGCGGTTGTCGCACCTCAAGAAGGATGAGGAGACGCCCCGGAACGGCAAACAGGTCACATCCCATCTCTTCATTGAGGAGACAGGCAAGGCGGAGGTAGCTGCCCTTCACCGCCTGGCGCGACCAGCCGTATTGGCAGCAATTGCCGCTGGCGATCCGGTTGAACTCCAACCCCGAGGGCAGAGTCTGGCCGTGCTGAGGACGGACGGGGAGTACATAGGCCAGGTCGAGCCCAAACTTGGCCTGCGCCTCATCAAGCTGATGGAAGGCGGCAACAGATACGCGGCGGCGATTGCCAGCATAACGGACAACAGGGGCAAAGTGATGATCAAGGAGACCTTCCAGCATCCCAGTCAGGCGGGGCGTCCTTCTTTCCCGGCGCGAGCTGCCGATGACTTCAGGTCGTATCTCAAGGATAGTCTGCTCAGGCATGACAGGGATGAGGACGATGAGGCCCTTGGAGAGGACGAGGGCGCTGAGCCGGGCAAGGAGGAGGCATTGAGGGACGATGCAACCTACCACGAAGAGGTAGTGGGTCTTGCGGACGAAGTGGAGGAAGAGGACAAGCTCGGTATCGACGAGCCGTAGGAGATTCGGGAAGGGGATTCCAGCCTCTGTGTAAGGACGGGCAGATGGAGATAGGGACAGTCAAGCTGGTCAACCTCGAAGAGGAGATGAAGAGCTCCTACCTTGACTATGCTATGAGCGTCATCGTCGCTCGTGCCCTGCCCGATGTCCGCGATGGCCTGAAGCCAGTGCAGCGGCGAATACTGTACGGGCTCGGCGACATGGGCCTGCGCCACGAGGGGCCCTACAAGAAGAGCGCGCGCATAGTCGGTGAGGTACTGGGCAAGTATCATCCTCACGGAGACACCGCAGTCTATGACGCCATGGTCCGCTTGGCCCAGGACTTCTCCATGAGATATCCGCTGGTCGATGGGCAGGGCAACTTCGGCAGCGTGGACAACGATCCTCCGGCGGCGATGAGGTACACCGAGGTTCGCCTCTCCCGGATCGCGGCCGAAATGCTGGCAGACATCGACAAGAACACCGTCGATTTCGCCCCGAACTTCGACGGGAGCCTTGAGGAACCGGTAGTCCTTCCCGCCAAGCTGCCCAATCTGCTTCTGAACGGCGCTGCCGGAATCGCCGTTGGCATGGCGACCAATATCCCTCCACACAATCTGGGTGAGCTCTGCGACGGCATTTCCTATCTGATCGACAACCCGGAAGCCACTGTCGATGACCTTCTCAAATTGATACCGGGCCCGGACTTCCCCACGGGAGGCGTCCTGGAAGGACGGGAGGGCATAAAGAACGCGTACGCGACCGGGAACGGCAGGATGGTAGTGAGGGCGAGAACCCATGTGGAGGAGGCCTCCAGAGGAGGCAGATACCAGGTGGTAGTCACAGAACTGCCCTACCAGACCAACAAGGCCGCGCTGGTTGAGAAGATAGCCGACCTCGTGAGGAACAAGAAGATCGACGGCGTATCAGAGGTGCGCGACGAGTCTGACCGAGAAGGCATGCGCGTCGTCATCGAGTTGAGACGTGAGGGGCAGGCTCAGCAGGTGCTCAACAATCTGTTCAAGCATACCGCCATGCAGTCGTCCTTCTTCGTCAACATGCTTGCCCTCGTTGACGGCCAGCCCAAAGTCATCACACTGAAAACGGCCCTTCTATCCTATGTGGAGTTCCGGCGCCAGGTAATCACGCGCAGGTCTCGATTCGACCTCGAGAAGGCCAAGGATAGAGCTCACATACTTGAGGGGTTCAGGATTGCCCTGGACCGCCTCGACGAGGTCATCGCCACCATTCGGCGTTCACAAACCGTTGAGGCGGCACGCGGCAATCTGATGAAGGACTTCGGTCTGAGTGAGGTTCAGGCCCAGGCTATCTTGGAAATGCAGTTGCGCCGCCTGGCAGCTCTGGAACGCAAGAAGATCGCCGATGAGTACACTGAGCTGCTGAAAACGATAGCCTACCTGGAAGACCTTCTGGCCAACCCCAAGAAGATCGACTTCCTCATCAAGGAGGAGGTTGGCGACCTGAGCGCCAAGTACAACGATCCCAGACGCACGGAGATCAGTGACCAGGAACTCATCGATTTCAGCGTCGAAGACCTCATCCCCCAACAGCCGATGGTGGTGACGCTGAGCAAGAGGGGCTACATAAAGAGGGTGGCTACCGACGCTTATCGCCAGCAGCACCGCGGGGGCAAGGGAATCGTCGGAATGGCGACCAGAGAGGAAGACACAGTCCGGCAGTTGGTGATCGCGAGCACCCATCACAACCTCCTGTTCTTCACCGACCGCGGCCGTGTGTTCCGGCTCAAGTGCTATGACATTCCCAGAGAGAGTTCCCGGATGGCCAGGGGAATACCCATCGTCAACCTGATAGCCATTGACGTTAAGGAGAAGGTCACCGACGTTCTCGTCATACCCAGCTTTACTGAAGACCGGTTTCTGGTGTCTGCGACACGCAGGGGCGAGGTCAAGAAAACCAAGCTTGTTGAGTTCTCTTCGGTTCGCTCGAGCGGCCTTATCGCCATGGACCTGGAACAAGGCGACGAACTCGTTGCGGCCCGTGTGGCAGCCGCGGACGACCACGTCATCCTTGTGACGGAGAGCGGACAATCGATCAGGTTCAGCGTGGCCAGCCTGCGCGCCGCCTCCCGAATGAGCGGGGGGGTGCGAGGCATCCGTCTTGCGCCTGGCAACAGCGTGGTGGGGATGGAAGTCGTCGATCCCGAGGCTCAACTCTTCGTCATCAGCAGCAACGGGTTCGGCAAGCGCACCCCATTCAACCTGTACCCTCCTCAGGGTCGCGGCGGGGGCGGGGTGCGATCCTTCAAGGTTGTTCCCAAGACGGGCAAGGTCGTGGCAGCGCTGCTGGTCCGCCCCACACAAGGGCTTATGCTGATATCCGCTAAGGGGATAGTCATTCGCACGCCCGTTGACGGCATCCCCATGCGTGGCAGAGCCACCCAAGGCGTAAGCGTGATGAAAGTGGAGCCCGGAGACAGAGTGGTGTCCGTGAGTTGCCTCAGCAACGACTGAGCACTCCACAATGGTAGCGGCCAGGACGGACATTCTGCCAACTGGCCATTCCCAGTGCTTCTACAGCACAGTCCAACCTCTGGCAGACTCGGTTGCGTCGGTTGGCACCGAACGCAGTTTCACTCTCAGGTAGGCTCCGCCAGGGAGGAGCGCCCCCATGGAGGCTTGTCTACAGATGGGCTCAGACAGGACCCCACACGAGGTTCCGCTCAGCAAGGATGACGCGACGTGCTCGCGGAGCAAGAAACGGGATGAAGCGACAAGACGCCCGTGGCACTCACGAGGGCTGTACCTGCGGCTATTGGCCATCCTGGTCGTAATTGGCATTACCGCTGTAGGCTTCATCTTTCGCGACCGCGTGACCGACCTCCAGGCCCTGGGCTACTTGGGGGCGTTCCTGGTCAGCCTCATCACCTCCGCTACCCTGGTCCTGCCCATTCCAGGCATAGCCATCATCTTCGCCCTGGGAGCCTTTCACGATCCCGTCCTAGTAGGGCTCGCCGCTGGAGCAGGCTCAACCTTGGGTGAGATCACAGGCTACATGGCGGGGTACAGCGGCCAGATAGTGGCGGAGCACACCAGAGTATACCAGCGCCTCGAGGTATGGATGAAACGGAGGGGCTCGATCGTCATCCTCGTGCTTTCCTTTGTCCCAAATCCGCTCTTTGACCTCGCGGGGGCTGCGGCGGGGGTATTGAGGTATCCCGTGTGGAAGTTCCTGCTGTTCTGCTTCCTCGGCAAGACCCCGAGGAGCATTTTGGTGGCACTGGCGGGCTCCTGGGCGCTTGACGATGTTCTTCGGTTCCTGGGGAGATACTTCTAGGTGGTGCCGGCGAAATGCTTGAGGGCCAGCTTGACCTTCTCCTCAAGGCCCAGGTCCGGTGAACGAGGCAGTGCGGCAATGGCAGACATCGCCTCCGCTGCTGAATAGCCCAGGCTCGCCAGCACCGCTCTCACGTCCTCGTGCGGGTAAGGGATTTCTGCGCCGGCTTGCTCGAACTTGCCTTTGAGCTCGAGAACCAGGCGGGCCGCCGTCTTCTTGCCCACGCCTGGTACCGAACTGAGAAGCCGCTCATCGCCCGAGGCGATGGCCATCGCGAGTCGTTCGGGATCCATTGCCGAAAGCAGCGACAAAGCAACCTTGGGGCCAACACTCGAGACGCCGATAAGCAGCTCGAACATCCTCATCTCTTCAGCCGAAGCAAAGCCGTAGAGGGCGAGGTTGTCCTCCCTCACGTGGAGATGCGTGTGCAGGTAGACCCTTCCGCCAGGGGCTCCGAGGGCGCTGAGCGTCGACGTCGGTGTCTGGATGCGGAAGCTTATCCCGCAGACGTCAATAATGGCCCAGCCGTTGCCACGAGACTTCAAGACTCCTTCAATCCCAGCGATCACTGCTGGACTCCCCTCGGCGCTTGCCAGGTCTACTGGCTGGTCTTCTCCAACTGCAACAGGCGCGCCCTGCCAATATGGCAGATTGCCACCGCCAGAGCATCGGCTGCATCATCGGGCTCCGGGACCGACTGGAGCCCGAGCTGAATCCCGACCATCTTCTGAACCTGGCTCTTGTCACTGCGACCGTAGCCAGAGATGTTACGCTTCACCTCAAGCGGCGTGTATTCGTAGACCGGAAGTCCCTTGTTAGCTGCGGCGAGAATGGCCACACCCCGGGCCTGGCCGACGGTGAGTGCCGCCTTCAAGTTTCGGGCCACAAATGACTCTACAGCGACTTCGGATGGCTGATAGCGTTCAATGAGTGCCATAAGCTCCGAGTAAAGGAAGCGCAATCTCTCTGGGGTGGCCTGTCTGGGTGAAGTGGAGAGGCAACCGTAGTCGATAGTGGTTAGCGCGCCGTTGGCTTCCTCGATGACGCCATACCCCATCACCGCAATGCCAGGATCGATGCCCAGAACACGGAGTGG
>CAZBET010000065.1:0-7795 GCA_964490995.1 uncultured Dehalococcoidia bacterium | reverse complement strand
GGGATCGAAAACAACCTCGTGAGCTTCATAGACCTCCAGCATAAGCGGCGCTGCGCAATCCACCGAATCCTCCACATCCTCCGGGCTTGCTAGCATAACCTGGAAGCGTTTCCCAAGTTCTCGTCCTCTACGTGCCCACTTGTCTTCCAGGCGATGGATGCCGGCCCAGTCCCGTACTAACCCCCTCACCACAATCAAGAGGTCAACATCAGACCTCGGTGTGGCCGTCCGCCGAGCATAGCTGCCGTAAACGACAACCGCCACCAAGTCCTCCTCGAACTCTTGGCGGAGGAGCCGCACGATGCCATCAAGTGCCGCGCCAATGTGTTGCACGCCTAATCTTGCAGTCTCAAGAGATTCAGCCACGCCTGGGCAATGTGTCGATTGCTCCTGCATCACGCCTGCCCTACCACACTTCTCATCTTCCATCTCCCGTCCTCGGTCTTCCATCCGCCGTCCCCCGTCTCCCGTCAACCCGATGGCTGGTAGCTCGTGGCTCGTGGTTCATGGCTCATGGCTCATGGCTCGTGGTTGATGATGCGCGCGTCTACTGTGAAGACCCGATTCGGTCTGAGGTCACAGATCTCGCCAAGCTTCGTCCTCCTCTGGCCTGAGCCAGTCCTTCTGCAGTGCGGTCTCGCTCAAAAGGGCGGTTTCGGACCTTTCCTGAACGACCCTCACCTTCAAGAAATGAATGAAATCCACTACTTCCTGAAGAAGAGCCGACGGCAATCCTTCGATCTCGTGTATCACCGCCTCCTTGTCCTTCATCATTGTACACGCCCTACCGGCTGAACTTGCGCCTGATAGGTCATGGCATCCAATACCTCAATGCCGATCAGCCTACCCTTAGGATTGAGATCAGCATGCACACCGGGTGCAACAGTCACAGTCCGGGCAGCTTTTCTCCCCGGGGTGGCAAACCAGATGTAAAGCAGATCCAACACCGGATCATATTCGACCTTCACCGCTCACCTCCTCGGGAAGTCCTTGCCATACCTGGCCTTTGCGGTCAAAAGAGCTACGTCGTCACCAATTATTCTATAGTAGACAGTCACTTCTTTCACCTGGAAGAACCGCCCTTCCCACTCTGCTCAGTAATCCCCCGCTGCAACATGCGAGCCTTCAAATGCGGGTGCAGATGGTGTTCCAGCACATCAATCCGGGTGCCTCCCCTATCAGATGCACTCACGATTTCACATCCAGCACTGCACCATTGAGGTATGCGGTCTCCCTTTCACAGAATCCCCCTGCATCGGCTACGCCTCACGGCTGACGTCTCATGGCTCATACCAGTAGCATGCGCATCGGTTGCAGTGTGCGAGTAAAGGGGTTCAAGACCAGACCCAGGATTTCGAGGGTAACAACACCCAGGAGCGCCTCGTCTCCCGGTTCGCCGAGAACAACAGGGGTGTGCCCCTCTCCCTGAGGCAGCACGATATGGCACTCAGACACCTTGCGCTCGACTGCGGTGCCATCGGCCAGAGTGAAGGTGACAGACCGCTTAGGCATCAGTCCCATCGCGCTCCAGTCCCCATGCGGCAGCAACGTATAGGTCGCCCCACTATCTACCAGAAACCGGATAGTTGCTTGCTTTCCTGTCGGGCCTGTGACGATGCCTTCAATGAAGGGGACTCCCATCTCCTCAGCCCTCCGTCCCTAAAGCGCCCTTTGGACCGCCAACACTTGCCCCTCTCGCCTCCAGAAGAATCACCCCTCCTCGTATCATTGACCCGACGGTGTCCTTCAATCTCCTGTACTCGTATTCCGAGTAGACGTGAGGTTGTGAGTTGGGTATGTCAAAGGCCCCTTTCACAAGGGCAAACGCGTCCTGTCTTCTCCTTCCCTCATACACCACCAGCAGGTCAACGTCGCTGGCCACAGTGTAGTTGCCCCTCGCATATGAGCCAAACAGGACCACGAGAACCAGCGGGAGCCTCCTCCCAAGTTCATGGAGGCCCCTCTTGACCTCCCGGATTACCTCGTCTCTACCCAATCTCGGATAGAAGACCCTTACAGAACTTGACGATTCCTTCGGCATGCTTGATAAGCCTCGCTGCTTCTCTCCTTGTGTATCGGGCTCCCGGAGCGCCCGAGGGGTGCGCGTTGGGATACCTGGTCGGGATGTAGGCCTTGTCCAGCTCCAAAGCGCCGTCAGTCAGTCTCCGTGCAGCTTCGTACGTCTTCGACAGTTCCTTGACCAGGTCAGCCACCGAATGCCCCCAGGCCTCTGCCTTCAGCTTCTGAAAGACCGCCTTCAACGCCTTCTCTGCTGACTGTTGCGCTGAGAAACAAGCCCAGTTGTAGTAGCCTCGCTCCATGTCGCTTCTGGCATGCTCCAGATCGCCTTCGGCAGCATCCATCCAATCTTTGCTTCGTTCCATCGTTCTGGCCATCCCTCAGCATACAGCAGTCACTCGCCGCCGACCCAAACGGCCTCCCGCATCAAGGCTCCGCCCAACCGCCGCTGCCGAATTAGGGAACGCCACTCCTCCTCGGTGTATACCAGCAAGTCGACGGGGACCGGCAGGTGGGCGGTATCCCATTCTACCGCCCGCTTCTCGAACGGCTGACTGGAACTCCTCACAATCACGATCACATCGAGGTCGCTGCCCACGCCCCAGTCGCCCCGAGCGTAGGAGCCCCAATAGCCGATTCGAAGCACGTCCTTCCTGTTGCGGACGACTTCCTCCGCCCACTGACGAAACGCCCGCTCGACGGTACGTGCGTCAGGCCATCTTAGAACCGACGAACTCAGCGATCTCACGGGCATAGCGAATAGCCTCCTCGCTCTGTAGCGAACCGTAGTGCTCGAATGGGGCTCCCTGAGGATGGCTGTTCGGGTAGCGCGAGGGGATGTAGAAGTTGTCGAGAACGCGCCCCTTGTCCACCAGCTCTCTCGGCGCACGCGCGGCCTCCGGCAGCTCTTCGAGCAGCCTGGCCACAACATGCCCCCACGCCTCCTGGCCCAAGTGAAGGTGCAGGGCTTTCACGGCCTTCTCCGCCCCCTGATGGGCCGCAAAGCACGCCCACTCGTGGCGACCGGCCCTCCGGGAGTCTTCGGCCTGCTCCAAATCTCGAAGCGCCTGGTTCAGCCAGTCATGACTACGATTAACCATAGGGGTCAATTCCCTTCCTGTGCCCTGTCTGCCGTCTCCTGTCTTCAAACAACGTCCGCGAACGCTTTCTCGCGGCGGCGGAAGTAGAAGACGCCTGTGACCAGTATCAGGACGGCTATGCCCGTCGAGGCAGCAATCAGATAGGTAGGCGGCTCGGTGCCCAGCAGGGCCCAGCGGAAGCCTTCGATGACCCCGGCCATCGGGTTCAGGCCGTATATCGCCTGGAACCGCTCCGGCAACATGGTGCTGGGGTAGACCACCGGCGACACGAACAGCCCGAGTTGAACCAGGAACGGGATGGTATAGCCGACGTCGCGGTACTGTACGTTTATCGCGGAAAGCCACAGGCCGACGCCCAGCGCCAATACGAGTTCCAGGAGTATGAAGACAGGGAGCCACAGTATCTTGATGCCCGGCGCGTAGCCGAAGTAGAACATCATGCCGATGAGGACGACGAAGGCGATGAGGAAGTCCACGACCGGAGACAGTATGCCCGCCAGCGGCATGATGAGCCTGGGGAAATAGACCTTCTGGATCAGATTGGCATCTGCTACCAGGCTGTTGCTGGAGCGTGTCATGCCGTTGGCGAAAAGCGTCCAGGGCAGCAGCGCGGCGTAGCTGAACAGGGGATAGGGGATGCCCTCGGAGGGGAGTTTGGCCAGGGTACCGAAGAAGAGGCTGAAAACGACCATCATGAACAGGGGCTGGATGACCGCCCAGGCGAAGCCCAGCACGGTCTGCTTGTAGCGTATCTTGACGTCCCGCCAGGTGAGGAAGTAGAGCAGCTCACGATACGCCCACAGCTCGCGCAGGTTGACCGGTATCCACCCCTTCGGGGGGCGGATTACGGTAACCGGCGCCGTCGCCGCTCCTGCATCGTTCACCCTGTTCATGCCCCCGACCACGGATGACCAGACCAGCTAATTGCAGTCTCAGAACGTGGACGCCCCCGGCTCCCCGAGCCTGGCCTCCTACCCTATCTTGTAGATTTCCCTCCTATGCCCTATGAACCGGACTGTGATTGTGTCTTCCTCCGCGCTACATGTGCATCCAAGCTGGCCAGATCCCTCACCGCTCCCTCTGTCCATTCGACCCTAGCCAAAGCGCTTCATCACCTCTGCATGAGAAACCTTCCTGGAGGGAGCCTCGAGACGGCTCTTCAGCTCCTGCCTGAACTTTCCCTTCAGTTCGAGTCCCGCATCAGGGTCTCCGAGCATCTCCAGCACCTTCTGCTCTATTAGGTGCTCGAGGTCGTCGACGGTCAAGTCGCCGATTCTTGCCATGATTGCCTCCTTCAACCAGCCTCCGAGCCCTGTCCCGCCAAGTCCATCGGCCCTGACAGCCCAGCTACAACCCACTCCCCGGGATAGAGCAGGCCGCTTCGAAGGTTATCATGCATTATATCACAGATACGTTCAATCCGAGTAGAAAAGGCACGGGATGATAGCTCGTGGCTCATGGGGGCTGGTGGCTCATGGCTGATAGCTCGTGGCTCGTGGGGTACTATGTCATTGCGAGGAGTCCTTCCCTTCGGGAAGGACGACGCGGCAATCGCCCGCTATGGCGGCGGACAGGGAAGGGGGACAAGCGCTCAGGTGCCCCCCAGACCCGGAGATTGCTTCGCCTCGTCCTTCGCTTAGCGAAGGACGATGGTCTCGCAAAGACATAGTACAGGCTGTCATTGCGAGGAGTCCTTCCCTTGGGGAAGGACGACGAAGCAATCTCGCGGTGTCGTGCGGCGGACTCGCAGCGACAGGACGATACAGCAGGCTCACGACCCGGCGAAGCCCTTGATGGCCTCCACTATCTCCTCGACCTGCTCGTCGCGGAGCTCGGGGTACATCGGCAGGGAAAGCACCTGTTCCTGGGCCTTCTCGCTCTCGGGGAAGTCGCCACGCTTGTAGCCGAGCGGAGCGTAGACCTCCTGAAGGTGCAGGGACAGCGGATAGTAGACCGCCGTCTGGATGCCCTTCGCCTCCAGATGTTTGCGCAGCCCGTCCCGCTTCAGGCGCGAGTCCTTGAGGCGGACGGTGTAGTAGTTGCACGAGGGCTTAGTGCCCGCAACTGAATGCGGGGGCTCTATGCCATCAATTCGCCTCAGAAGCCGGTTGTACAGGGAGGCCCTGCTGCGGCGCAGTTCGTTCCAGCGTTCGAGGTGCTCTAGCTTCACCCGCAGGACGGCGGCCTGTAGCGTGTCAAGGCGGCTGTTGAAGCCATGCATGACATAGTAGTAGGTTGCCGCGGAGCCGTGCCTCCGCAATACATCGACCGTCTCGGCAACCTTGCGGTCGTCCGTGACCACCATGCCGCCGTCGCCGTACGCGCCCAGGTTCTTCGCCGGGAAGAAGCTAAGGCAGCCCGCGTGTCCCAGCGAGCCGACCTTCCTGCCCCGGTATTCAGCGCCCAGGGCCTGGGCACAGTCCTCGATGACGTTGAGCTTGCGCTTCGCGACTGTCCCCAGGACGGCGTCCATGGCGGTGGGCTGGCCGTAGAGGTGGACAGGAAGGACGGCTTTCGTTTTCGACGTGATCGCCTTTTCGATCCGCGCAGGGTCTATGTTGCAGGTCTTCGGCTCGATGTCCACGAACACGGGCTTCGCCCCGCACCGCGATACGGACTCGGCGGTAGCGATGAAGGTGAACGGGGTGGTGATCACCTCGTCGCCAGGGCCGACGCCGCAGGCGAGGAGGGCGAGGTGCAGGGCATCGGTGCCGGACGCTACACCCACCGCGTACTTCGTCCCGCAGTAGGCGGCCATCTCTTCTTCGAAGGCCTTGACCTCGGGGCCGAGGATAAACTGGCCCTGCTGGAGCACTCTGTGAATGGCCGCGTCAACCTCGTCCCCTATTGAATCGTATTGAGCCTTGAGGTCAGCCAGCGGGATGGTCAACGGTCCGGCCCTCCGATCGGCAACCGACGCACACGGAGCCGCGTTGCTTCTAGCACTGCAACGCTTCCCTGCGTCAGCGCTTCCTCCAGACTCGGCAGGTTTGCCAGTAGCAGTTCGGTTTGCGACTTGGGGTGCTTATTCGGATGCCGCAGAATGATTACCGATGGCCTGTTGCGGTGCCACAACGCGAGCAAAGTGCCGAAATCCGTATCGGCTGACACCAGAACCCTGTCTTCAGGGACAGCGAACTCAAAGACCTCTACGTCGGGAGCAGCACCCATTTGACGGTCACGGACGTGAACCGCGTCATGTCCGGCTTGCCTCAGACCTTCGGCAACAAGCGGAGAGAGCGCGTTGTCAATCAGAAACCTCACGGAGCACCCACCAGAGGCAGCTCCCTTTCAGTAACGGCGTCAGCGGCATACTTAAGTGCCTGCCGAATGTCGTCCGGCTCCAGATCGGGGTATGCTTTCAGTATCTGCTTCTGAGTCATTCCGTCCGCCACCATACCTACTATCGTCGCTACCGGAATGCGCAGTCCCCGGACACAGGGCACACCCCCCATTTTGTCTGGTTCTACCGTGATCCGCGTGTATTTCATGTCACTCACCTCCTCGACCTGCTCCCCTCGCCCTCTGCCCCCACCCAAGCTCAATCGGGCGCACGTAGATTTCGTCAGTCGCCCACGTAGCGGCAACCCGAGTTATGCAGACTCCCGTGGGCTGCCCACTCAGAGGCGTATTCCACAGCCTCTCGTATGTCCTCGGGTTCCAGGCCGGGGAACCTCTCCAGCAGTTCATCCTCGCTCACACCGTCGGCCGCCATGCCTGCTATGACCGCCACCGGAACATGGAGCTTCCGGACATAGGCGGTCATCCCCTTCTCACCGATTTCCACCCTAATGCGATCGAACTTCACCTGAAACGCCCCCTATGGGCCCGCACGTGCCCGGGCCGTTCGTGACATGCGAGCCTATTCCAGGCCCATTATCGTCTTCAGGCCCGCCGTGACCTTCTGCATGTCGTCCCTCCTACAGCCCCTATCCTGCGAACCAATCTCCTCTTGTCAACCACCCTGACCTGCTCGCAAAGAAGAACGGAATCCCCCGCCAGACCGCCCACGCCGGCAGGTATCTTCACATGCGATGGGAGGACCGCCTCCCGAATCCTCGTCGTGAAGGGAACGACAAGGGTGTGCGGGCTGGCCGCATTTGCGCGGTCTATCTGCACTACCAGAACCGGCCTAATGCCAGCCTGCTCTGTGCCAACGACGGGGTTCAAGTCAGCCAGGTAGACTTCTCCCCTCCTCACCTCCATCTTATCTTCCCGGCCGCCAGCATGTCCTCATAGGCGCAGAGCTGAGTCAGGTATTCGCCCATACCGTGCTCAGCCAGGTTGGGCCGCTCCAGGCCTCTTGCCTCAAGTCGGTCAATGAAGTCGGCCACCTCCCTGAGCCTATCGTCAGGCAGCGACCTGATCTTCCTGATCAAATGCTCCCGGATCGTCACCGCAGCACCTCCCGACCTTCGCCTTCCTTCGCCAAGCCCTTCCCTTTCCCTGTCGTGCACCAGGCTACCCAGCCTCAGCCAATTCTTCGACCACCTTGTTGGCCTTCTTCCGATAGGTCTTGGCACACTTGGGGCATTCCGCCCTGCCGGCCTCGCCGAACTCGATCCTGGTCCCGCACTCACAGACCCAGCCTTCGAGCCGCGCCGGGTTGCCGTAGGCCACAGCATGGTCAGGTATGTCGTGGGTAACCACAGAGCCAGCGCCCACGAGCGCGTATC
>CAZBET010000064.1:0-7823 GCA_964490995.1 uncultured Dehalococcoidia bacterium | reverse complement strand
TCACCGACCCCGACGGCGCCGTGGCCAGGGGGCTCACCTTCTTTCCCCTTACGGCGCCGGTGACTGCCATGGTCAGGCTTCCCATCCACGCCATCTCCGCCTGGGAGATCGCGCTCAGCCTTGCCATCCTGGCGGCCTCCGTTGCCCTAACCATGTGGGTATCGGCCAAGGCATTTCGCGTCTTCTCGCTGATGTATGGCAAGAGGCCAGCCGTAGGGGAGATCCTGAAATACATCAGGGAGTCGTAAGGGCGCTGGCCTCCGGTTGGGAGGCGGGTCAAGCCAAAGCCCTCACCTCAGAAGGCGGCGCCGCATCGTATAGATTGACAGCGGGAAGAATACCGCGGTGAGCCCTGCGATGATCCCTAGCCCCCACCAGGAGCCCTGAGCCGGTTGCCCGCTGACTACCGCCCTCATGAGGTCCGACACGGACGTCAACGGTGATATCCAACTGAGTCGCTGCACTATTGGCGGGAAAGCGTCGAGCGGGAAGAAAACGCCGCTGAAGAAGAACATGGGCGTGACGAAGAGGGTGAAGTAGTAGTTGAACGAATAGACCGAAGGCGCCAGGGAGGTGAAAACGAGAGCTATCGAGGAGAACATCAGTCCCGCCAGCACCGACAGCGGAAGCGCGAGCAGTGCCCATGGTGATTCCACCAGTCCGAAAGCCGTTACTACAATGAGCACGGCGCAGGCCGTGATCAGGGATCGTGTCGCGCCCCACAGTATCTCGCCCGCCGCAACGTCCTCAATGCCGAGCGGCGTGGCGATGATGGCGTCGTAGGTCATCTGATACTTCATGCGAATGAAGCTGCCATAGGTGCACTCGGAACTCGCGCTGAACATGGCATACGCGGCGACGATGCCCGGAGCGATGAACTGAAGGTACCCGCCGTCCTGCCCCAGGGCCACATAGGTTCCCAGCCCGACCCCCATCGCCAGCAGGATCAGCAGCGGCTCGGCGAAGATCCCGGGCACCTCGGCCGGCCACACCTTCAGAAACACGTCGCGATTCCGTTGCCACACGCGCAGACAACGGTACGAGAGGCTCTTCACTCCCTCAGCGACCTCCCTGTCAGCTTCAGGAAAACGTCCTCCAGAGTGGGCACATGCTGGTTCACGATAGCCAGCTCGCTCTTCAACTCCTCGTCCAGTTCGCGGGCATGGTCCTCAAAGATGTACAACGTATCCTCTATCTCCTGCCACTGGAAGCCCCGCTCGCGCAGCCTCCCCGTCACGATGCTCTTGCTGCCTTCCGAGCGGACACGGGCTTCGAGTATCCGGCTGCCGCCGTGCACAGCGAGAAGCTCCTGCGGCGAGCCCAGCGCCGTGATCTTCCCCTCGTTCATGATGGCCACCCGGTCACAGAGACGCCAGGCCTCCTCCATGTTCTGCGTACATAGGAGCTGCGTCACCCCCTGCTCCTTGAGAGAGTTCAGCTTCTGCCACATCAGATGCCTCGTCTGAGGGTCCAACCCCACCGTGGGCTCGTCAAGAATCAGAAGCTTCGGCTTGTTGATCAGCGCCCTGGCTATGAGCAGACGGCGTTTCATGCCGCCCGACAACTCCGAAACCTTGGCTTTGGGCCTCTCGTGGAGTTCAAAGAGACGCAGATTGTCGAAAGCCCGCTGCCGGGCCTCCGCCCTCGGCATGTCGAAATAGCGGGAGAAAACCAGCAGGTTCTCCAGCACGTTCAGATCCGGGTCCAGATTCTCGCCCTGCGGCACCACGCCCAGCTTGGCCTTGATCTGGCGCGGCGCCTTCGCAATGTCCTTCCCGTCGACCCAGATGCTGCCCGCGGTAAGGGGCGAGACGCCCATTATCATGCGCACCAGGGAGGTCTTGCCGGCCCCGTTGGGGCCCAGGAGGCCGAAACACTCGCCCTCGGCCACGTCCAGGTCCACGCCGGCCACGGCGACGATGGCGCCGAACCGTTTGACGACGTTCCTGACCTCGATGAGAGACATACGGATTCTATTGTATCACGCTTGGGAGATTGAACGCCTCGCATGCGCGCCGCCTGCTCCCCCTCTGTAAGAGGGGGATACAGGGGGATTTCTTCCCGATGTCGTTGGTACGAAAATGGCCCTTCTCGCCGTTCGCCCTGAGCCCTTCGACTTCGCTCAGGGCAGGCTTGTCGAAGGGCCCGTTCATGGTTCGACAGGCTCACCACGAACGGGCTTGCGCCAGACGCCGTTTCGGGAGCATCGTTTTCATCCTTCGTGGTGCCGATGGCAATAGGCATAGTGATTCCGAGGCAAGCGTAGGGTGGGTGGAGCAGCGCGAAACCCACCAACCGCGCCGTCCCGGTCTCGACAGGGCGGTGGGTTCCGTTGCACTTCACCCACCCTACCGTCTACCGTCTCAACTTTGGCGGCCTTGGGGCGAGGCTCAACGTGGAAGGTGAGGTCATACCCTTGATACCGCTCCGTCGCAAGCGCGGCCTAAGCGCGCCTGAGCAGGTCAAGTAGTGCGGCGAGGCTGGATATCGATTCGTCTTGAGAGTTGTCCCCCGCCCGGTTCAGGTGAAAGGCCCTGATGCCGACTCCAGTTGGAACGTCGAAATCGAACTGACGGCTGTCCCCAACGTGGGCCACCCGCCCAGGCTCAACCCCCATTCTCAGACATACGTCCCTGTAGAAGGAGGGAGTCTTGAGCTGCTGATAATCAGACGTGGAGGAGAAGACCCGCGAGAAGTGGTGTTCCATGCCATCGAGCAGGTGCGGGATGAAGTCCCTCGTCGAGCTTGACGTGACGATCAGGACGTATTGTCTGCCCAGCATCTCCAGTACATCCGGAGCTTCCGCATACCAGGAAACCAGGGACTTGCACCTCTCGATGGTCTCGCCGTGGCCATCGAGTCCAAAGCGCCGGAACCAGTAGGAGACATCGTACCACTCCATACGCTGGTCGCCGACTTCATTGTACTGCTCCTCAACACGGGCCCTGGCCTCCTCCAGCCCCAGCTTGTGTTTCTGAGCGTAGAGCCGCGGTATCTCCTCATGCCACACGGCCAGGCTGAAGTCGAATGTGACCAGAGTGCCCTCGAGGTCGAAGGAAACCACCGCGATTCTCTTCATGCTCCCCACCAGCACCTATTCTACATCGCCGGGCGGGTCCGGAGAAACCTGGCCCGCGCCGGACAAATCCCCCTGTATTCCCCTTTGCCAAAGGGGAAGCCCGCCGACCGCGGACAGCATGCCCCAAGACCGGTTTGGTGATAAGATTGGGGTGGAGGAGCAGAGGGCGTCCATGGATTCGCAGGCGACAGGTGCGGCATCCTTCGGGACCGGAGGCTGCCGCGTGAGAGAAATTGAGTGCAGGTCGGTGCTGAACAAATCGGGCATCGCCGACTACGCCGTGAACTGCTACGCTGGCTGCGAGCACGGCTGCGTCTACTGCTACGCGCGATTCGTGACCAGATTCTCACATCCGGGAGAGCCGTGGGGCGGTTTCGTCGACGTCAAAATGAACGCTCCGCAACTCCTGGAGCGAGAGGCCAGGCGAAAGAAGGTCGGAACCGTTTTTGTGAGCTCCGTGTGCGATGGCTGGCAGCCTCTCGAAGCCCGCTACTGCCTGACCAGGCAGTGCCTCGAAATACTGCTCCGCTACCGCTATCCGGTCAGCATCCTGACCAAGAGCGCGCTCGCCGGCCGCGACCTCGACCTGCTCGCTTCTGCAAAGGGCGTCGAATTCGGGGTGACCCTGACCACCCTGGATGCGCGGCTGGCGCGGCTCATCGAGCCGGGAAGCTCGCCTCCCGCCGAGCGCCTGGCTGTTCTGCAAGACGCCAGGAGCAGGGGCGTCAGCACCTACGCTTTCCTCGGTCCGCTGATGCCGGGCTTGTGCGATTCGGAGGAAAACATCACGGCATTGCTCGAAGCGGTTCGAGAAGCCGGGGTCGACTACTTCTATGTTGACCGGCTGAACCGGCGCTTCGGAGTCTGGCAATCGCTCAAGGGCCTGCTTCAGGGGCATTTCCCCGGACTCATCGAGCAGTACCGCCAGGCCTTCTTCAACGAAGATGCCAGCGCCGAGTACTCAGACAGGCTCATGTCCTCTGTGAGCCGCACGGCGGGGAGCCTGGGACTGGAGGGCAAGATGAAGCTGTGCTTCTGACTCAGCCGCCTTGGCGCGCCGAGCGGGCTTGCTCCGTCTGGTAGAATCATTGATGAGGCCACTGTCGTCGCACAATTGGCCTCATGGACCCACATCGTGGTGCGAAGGAGAACGATGGCCAAGATGGTCAAACGGCAAGTCTACTACTTCGACCAACCTGGGGCGGACAACACCGAGCTGGTGATCGAGGCTGTCTCCCAGCGGCTCAAGGCCGGCGGGGTCTCGACGGTCGTAGTCGCCAGCACCTCCGGCGAGACGGCGAAAGCGTTTGCCCGCGCCCTCAAAGAGAGAGCCGAGCTGATCTGTGTCAGTGAGGCGCCTTTCCGCAGGGAATGGGGTGAGGGCTGGCCTTGCCTCCCGCAGGAGTCCGCGGAGGGACTCAGGAGGCTGGGAGTGACTGTGGTCGACAAGGCCCCCTACGTTTTCCACGATTCGGTGCTTGAAGCTGCGAGGTGGCCCACAGCCTTCCCCGAGCGGCTCGTGAAAGAGACACTGTACTGCTTCGGCCAGGGAATGAAGGTTGCCGTGGAGGTCGTCCTGATGGCCGTATCCTGCGGCCATATCGCGCCCTGCCAGGACGTCATCGGCGTCGGCGGATCAGGTAGAGGCGCTGACACTGCCATCGTGCTCCGCGCTACCTACCCCGCGTGCCTTTTCGACAAGGACCCCGAAAAGAGGCTGGAGATACGCGAGGTAATCGCCATGCCCGTCTCCAAGAAGTGGTGGGATTAGGAGCGGGCCCGACAGTGAGGCGATAGGGGAGACCGGAAGATGAAGTGCCCCCTTTGGACGTGTCTGGTCGGCTTGGCCGTGGTTTTCGGAACCTTCGCCTTCGGTTGCGCCCAGATGTCGAGCACGCCTGTTCCTTCCCCCAGTCAGGAAACGGCCCTGGAGCTGCCCGAGCCGCGGTACGATGGCAACGTATCCCTGGAGCAGAGCCTGCTTCAGAGAAGGTCGGTCAGGGACTATACGGGGGAGCCGCTGACGCTTGCTGAGGTATCTCAGCTTCTGTGGGCGGCTCAGGGGATCACGGATGCCGGGGGCTTCAGGACTGCGCCATCAGCGGGG
The DNA here is from genome assembly GCA_964490995.1 of uncultured Dehalococcoidia bacterium. Lineage (GTDB taxonomy): Bacteria > Chloroflexota > Dehalococcoidia > SZUA-161 > SZUA-161 > CAZBET01. Next base: position 2,637 of record CAZBET010000064.1, on the reverse strand, counting down.
GCCCTATACCCGCTCGAGGCATATGTCGTGGTGGGCGACGTTCGAGAGTTGACGGCGGGCGTCTACAGGTATGAGCCGGACGGCCACCAGCTTCTGCGTCTCATGGACGGCGACAAGAGGGCCGGGCTGGCGGAGGCTGCGTTGGGACAGAACTGCGTCAAGGCAGGCGCTGTCGACTTCGTGATCGCCGGCGTCTACGAGAGGACAACCGCCAAGTACGGCGACAGGGGCGTAAGGTACGTGCACTTGGAGGCCGGGCACGCCGCCCAGAACGTCTGCCTTCAGGCAACAGCCCTGGGCCTGGGCGCCGTTCCGATAGGCGCGTTTCACGACGACGAAGTAGCCGCGCTGCTCAACCTGCCAGCCAGCGAACAACCCCTGTACATCATCCCCGTCGGCAGGAAGCAGTGAGGGCAGCCACCACCAGACGCCGGACGAGCGAAATGTCATCGTATCCTGTAGGGGCGGTTCGCGAACCGCCCCTACGGAGGCGTCGCAGACCATGCAGCGGGCTATTGCCCGATAGTTAGCCCTTCGCTATAATCAGTCGAGCGGAAGTATCAGGCCGAGGGTGGACGTGAGGCCGAACGGCCCGTCTCTTCTTCGGTCTGAATCTCGCCTGACCGCTCACAGAAGGCGAGCACTAGCGAGGCAAAGGAGGTCGTCATGCCTACGACGGAGTTGAACTGCGGGTTCGCCTGGTTCCTCACGGTGCTGTCCATGGCCGGGTACTTCTACTTCCTAAGGAAGAGAGGCGAGAAGTGGGCCTTCTGGCCCATGCTGGCTGCAAGCTGGTTGATGTTTGCCCTGTCGCATTCGCTCCTGCTTGCCGCGCCATACACAAAGGATGAATGGTACATGATGTTCCTCAGAGTGCTGGGCTATGTACTGGCCATCGGGGCGCTGCTCAGCCTGATGGCGAAACCCGAAAAGGTGGAAAAGCCGCAAGGGAAGAAGGGGTAGAGGTCGGCGCGCCCAGAATCAAACGCGTGGCTTGAGCCCTGAGCCGTGGGTTGAGGCTCGGAAGCCCCACCTCAGGGGTGGGAATGCAGAGAATGTGCCCGGCAACCGTCCAGTCCAAGGCTCGACCCGCTATGAAGAACCACACCTGCGAAAGACCTTCGGGGTTTTATACGAAGCCTATTGCACGTCTGTGCCCCGGTGGCTCCCGCGCCTGAAACGGGGGCACGCGACCCGCTCCCTTCGTAGGGGCGCATGGCCATGCGCCCTCGGGGGTCTGGGGGTGTCCCCCAGAATCCAGACTGTCCCCCAAGACTGGGGGACTCAGGGGGTTGAAAGGCGCCTGGGGGCGCCATCTGCGGTGAAGACTGGTGTCTTCTTCCACTACCAGAACGGTGACAGGCTTCGGGACTTCCCCGAAGCCCTGGGCGACATCCTGTCCCGTGACAACGTCTTCCTCTACGATGCCTTCTATCCGCTGAAGCCGGCGTCCTCCTTCGACCTCGAAGCCGTCCCCATCGAACTGGTCACGCGTGTCCACAGCCAGCGGATGGTAGACGAGGTCAGGAGGAGCGGGGCCTTCGAAGGGGCATTGCTTTCGGCGTCGGGCACGGTCGCCGCTGGCATCAGGATATGGAACAACGAGATAGACAACGCCTTCGTCTTCACCGGCTACGGCGATCACCACGCTGGGCGCGATTTCTACGGCGGGGGCTGCTACTTCAACGGGGCGGCGATCGCCATCCACGAACTGCGTGCGCAGTTCGGGGCGAGGCGTTTCGCCATCATCGATACCGATGCCCACCACGGCGACGGGACCTGGGACATCTTCGAGAACGACCCCGACGTGCTCTACGCCTGCTTCTGCTCGGGGCCTTCGCGCGAGCACAACAACAAGGTCAACGTGCAGCTCCCCTGGCGTCTGACCGACGAGGACTACCTCAGCCTCGTGAGGGAATCGTTCATGCCGGGGGTCAGGGCCTTCGGGCCGCAGGCCATCTTCTGGAACTGGGGCTACGATGGGACAAGGGGCGAGTACGGCGACCTGGGCCTGTCCCCCGACCTGCACGTCCGGCTGGCCCAGGAACTCAAGAGCCTGGCCGCCGAGGTCTGCCGCGGCCGCCTCGTCGTTGTCCTCTGCGGCGGCAGCCGCAGGGACCTGGCCCGGGTGCTCGTGACGGGGGTCGCGAACGTCCTCTCTGACTAGAGCGCACTTCTGCTAGGCAATCTGCGTCAGCGGTTGGCGTCCACCACCACGAACAATAACGATGGCGCGCCGTTGAGCGAGGGTACAATCCCGTTCGTGGTGAGCCTGTCGAACCACGAACGGGATGATCGCTCTTCGACAGGCCTGTCGAAGGGCTCAGGGCGAACGGTTGGTAAACCCGTCTTCGTACCAATGGTTGAAGGCATGCCAAACCGGTCCTGCTGGCGTGGCAAGTGCGTTCAGGCTACAGCGTCGTCCCCAACCTCCGCGCCAGGCGTTTGCCGAAGGCGATGACGGTCCAGACGGGGGGCAGGCCCCAGGGCTCGGGGATGACGCTGGTGTCGCAGACGTAGAGGTCCTTGATTCCCGTCTCCAAATCGGTGTTCACCACCTCGCCGATGCGCGCGGTGCCTCCCGGATGGGCGGCACGGACGGGCGTGGTGTAGATGGAGTCGGGGTCGGCTCCGGCT
>CAZBET010000063.1:0-7878 GCA_964490995.1 uncultured Dehalococcoidia bacterium | reverse complement strand
CTGCTTGCCGACCCAGTGTGTTCTGTTGACCACCATCCATGCCACGGAGCCTACAAACGTAATCACCGAAATGATCTGCCCTTCCGGCAGAAAGCCGAACAGCGGCTCGGTATCACCCCGCCAGAACCTTACGGTGAAGCTGAGAGCCGAGTACAGAGCCAGATACAGCGCAAACAGCGAACCGTCCGGCTTCAGGCGCCCGCGGAAAAACCCGAACAGCAGAACGAAGATGACCAGGTCACCGACCAGCTCATACAGGTGGGTGGGATGGAGAGGCACATACAGGGCCGAGACGACTTGATGTGTTGCCGGGTCATACAGGTTAGCCTGCGACAACGGATTCGTGTAGACAAAAGCCCAGGGCACTGACGTTTCTTTTCCCGTGCAACAGCCGTTCAGGATGCAGCCGACCCGCCCTATGGCCTGCGCCAGGATGACGCCCGGGGCCGCAAGGTCGGCCAGCGGCGCGAAAGTCACCCGCTTCAGCCGGCAGTAGATCCATGCCGCCAGCAGCCCGCCCAGTATGGCGCCATAGATGGTCATCCCTTCGAGCGAGAAGATGGCGCGAGGATTGTCCCTGTAGTAGCCCAGCTTGTCCAGTATGTGCACGAGCCTTGAGACGATGATGCCCACCGGGATGGCCACCAGAGCAACGCCCATGACGAACTCCGAAGTGATGCCCCTCTTCCTTGTGAAATACCAGCACCACACCACCAGCGTGGCAACCGCCAGAGCGACCATTATCCCGTACCAGTGAACGCTGACGGGCCCGATCCGGAAAGCTATTGGGTTGATTCCGATTTCGATCTCATCCCTCCCGCGAGAAAGGTGGCTGTAAAAAGAGGCGCGCGGCGGTATCTCGACGTTCACGCCGTCCGACGCCTGAATTCATTATAGGCCAGACGGCCCATTGGAGACAATTTGGCCGGGGTCTGCCTATGTATCTTCCCTGCTTCAATGGACTTGGCTCACCGGGCAGGATTGCGGCGCTGACCCCATAATTCGGCGGCCTCGCAGGGCCGCTCTGCCTGCGTTCTTGGGATCAGGCTGCTCCGGCGCGGCCTGTTGATTTCAACAAACGCGGGATATATCATGACAGGGACCGTCGCAGGCACGCATTGGCGGTGGGGAGGTGAGGTTTATGGCAACCGATTCCACCAGGGATATTATCGAGAAGCACACGACCGCAGTAGTGCTCAGGGACGGCTCCACTCTACATCTCCGCCCTATCCGATGCGACGACCAGGAGAGGCTCCAGGACCTGTTTGCCCGCCTCAGCCCTCACACTGTCTACCTCAGGTTCCACCACATGCTGAAGCAGCTCTCGAGAGAGGAGGCTGCCCGCCTCTGCACCGTCGACTATGAGAACAGCTTCGCCCTGGTAGGGACTGTCGGAGAGGGTGCGGAAGAGAAGCTGATCGCTGTGGCTCGATACTACCGTCTTACGGGCCTGGATGCGGCGGAGATGGCCGTCGTTGTCGAGGACGCCTACCAGGGAAAGGGCATCGGCACCCAGCTCCTGGAGCAGCTCGCCGGCGTCGCGAGGGGAAAGGGCATCCGCTCCTTCGAGGCGGAAGTTCTCGCCGAGAACAACGAGATGCTCAAGGTGCTTACGGACAGCGGCTTCCAGATTGCTCAGGAACTGGAACACGGCGTCTACCGGGTTGTGTGGCCCCTTGCGCCAACGCCGGAAGCAGCGGAAAGATCGGCGGAGCGCGAGAAGGTTGCCGCCATAGCCTCGCTTCGGGCCTTTCTGAAGCCGCGTTCCATAGCCGTCATCGGGGCTTCGCAAAGGCAGGGTTCCATCGGCAACAAGCTGTTCCGCAACCTGCTATACCAGGGTTTCGGCGGCGTCGTCTATCCTGTGAACCCAAATGTTGAGGTGGTAGCCTCCGTGAAGACCTATCCGACGGTGCTGGACATCACCGGCGATGTCGACCTGGCCGTCGTGGTGGTACCGGCCGAGGCAGTCCACACGGTGGTACAGCAGTGCGGGCGCAAGGGCGTGAAAGGGGTCGTGGTAATCTCCGCCGGCTTCGCCGAAAGCGGCGCGGAAGGCAGGCAGATGCAGGACAAGGTGCTCAGCACAGCTCGCAGCTACGGGATGCGGCTCATCGGCCCCAACTGCATGGGCATCATCAACACCGACCCCCAGGTCAACATGAACGCGACTTTCTCCTCCGTGTTCCCGCCCGCAGGCAACATCGCCCTGTGCAGCCAGAGCGGAGCGCTGGGCCTGGTCATACTGGAGTATGCGCGCGTCCTCAACATCGGCCTCTCGGCTTTTGTCAGCATCGGAAACAGAGCCGACGTGTCCAGCAACGACTTCCTGGAGTACTGGGTTGACGACCCCAAGACCGACGTAATTCTCCTCTACCTTGAGTCCTTCGGCAACCCCAGGAAGTTCGCGCACATAGCGCGAGCCGTGAGCACACAGAAGCCCGTCGTCGCCGTCAAAAGCGGCCGCACAGCCCCGGGGTCACGGGCGGCCGCTTCCCACACGGGAGCGCTGGCAACGGGAGAGGTGGGCTCCGACGCGCTCTTCAGGCAGGCGGGGATCGTCCGGGTGGACACACTGGAGGAGCTTTTCGACACGGCCAACCTGCTCTCCCACCAGCCCATCCCCAGAGGCAGGAGGCTGGCCATACTTACCAACGGGGGTGGCCCCGCAATCATGACCGCCGACGCCTCTGCCGCCAGAGGGATCGAGCTGCCCCCTCTCTCGGAGACCACCATCACTGCATTGAAGAGAATACTGCCGCGCGGCTCAAGCCTCGCCAACCCCATAGACATGACGGCGGGAGCTGGAGCCTCAGAGTACGCTGAGGCGTTGAAGCTTCTGGCGGACGACGACACCGTTGACAACGTCGTCGTCATCTTCATCCCCCCCATAGTCGCGGAGCCGGAGGCGGTCGCCAGAGCCGTCCGCACGGTGGCGCCGCTCTACCGCCAGCGAGGCAAGACGCTGCTGGCGTCGTTCATGGGGGCCCGCGGGGCCAGAGTAGAGCTGGGCTCGGATGAGGAGGGGTACGTGCCCAGCTTCTCCTTTCCCGAGGCCACCGCTGCGGCACTGGCAATGGCCTGCGAGTACGCCGAATGGAGGAGGCGCCCCAAAGGGACGGTTCCAGAACTCAGCGGCATCGACAAGAGGAAGGCAGAGCAGATAGTCGAGTCCGCCCTTGAGCAAAGCGCGAAGAAACCCACGTGGCTGGATACGGACACGGCCTTCTCGCTTCTCAACTGCTATGGCATCCACTGCGTGCAGTCGAGTCCGGCCGCAACCGCCGAGGAAGCGGCAGGGCTGGCCGCCGATATGGGCTTTCCCGTCGCCGTCAAGCTCCTCTCCGACACCATTACCCACAAGACGGATGTGGGCGGCGTGGTCCTCGGCGTGCGCTCGGAGACAGAAGTGAAGCAAGCCTTCGGCCAGATCAGAGAGCGGCTGGCCGGTGTGGGCAGAGCCAGCGAGATGCAGGGCGTGGTAGTGCAGCAGATGGTCACGAAAGGCGTCGAAGTGATCGTCGGCGTTACGCAGGACCCGTCCTTCGGGCCCCTGGTCCTTTTCGGCACCGGCGGAATCTACACTGAGCTGTTCAAGGACGTCGCTGTCCGCATTCACCCGCTCACCGATGTCGACGCCAGAGAGATGATAGAGTCGGTCAAAGCCCACAAGCTCCTGGAGGGTTGGCGGGGTTCGAAGCCGTCCGACGTGGTAGCGCTCGAGGGGCTGCTGCTGCGGGTGTCAGCCATGGTCGAGGACCTGCCGCAGATTGCGGAACTCGACCTGAACCCGGTCAAGGCGCTGACCAAGGGAAAAGGATACCTGGTGGTGGACGCCCGTGTGCTGCTCTCGTAACCACGTGTAGCCCAAGCCGGACAAGCTTCGTGTCACTGGATTCCCGCTTGCGTGGGAATGACACCGCCAAGGCTGTAGGGTGCGTGAAAAGAGATGTAACCCACCAGCTCGAACCGCGCTACCAGGGAAGTAGATGATGCCCTTGAGCCAGAAGGGGGAATCGCCGTTGAGAACCGCCAGAGCAAGGAGGACGTAAAATGGATACCATTGCAGTCAGCGGACTCGCAGCCGGGATAATCAGTGTGGTTGTCGGCGTTCTGGTGCTGGTCTGGCCGCGGATCATCGCCTATGTCATCGGAGTCTATCTGATCATTATCGGGGTGATTGCGATAGTCGCGGCCGTAAGGTGAGCGCATGGCAATTCAACGGGGAGCCCGAGCAGATTGTCCCCTGCCGAAAAGCCACGTGCAGGGTGGGCGAAATGAAATGTAACCCTGGCAAGCGGTGGGTTTCGCTGCGCTTCACCCACCCTACGGCTGCCGTTCGTGGTGAGCCTGTCGAACCATGAACGGCCCTTCGACTGTGGGCTGGTAATGAAATAGAACCCACCAACCCGCGGCCAGCCCGTGGTGGGTTTCGCTGCGCTTCACCCACCCTACGGCTCTGAGTCAAGCGCTACAAGGGGGGGGGCGGGAAGGTAGAGTCAGGTTGACAAGACTCCCAGCCTGTGATATATTTCCACATTGAAACTATTACAGCGTGAAATGTAATGCCACATTAGCACCATAATTACGGTGGGCGCTGACTACGACTATGACTCGGCCTGAGAAAGATCGCCCGGACTGGAATGGGTGGTGGCCTGAGAGGTTTGAGAAACACAGGCTCCTCTACAAGGCATGGCACTATTTCCTGTGGCGAGCCTATGAGAGGTTGCTGTCAAATGTTCCTCTCAATCCTGAATCCCGAGTTCTCGAACTAGGTTGTGGCAGCGGTCAAATCTCCTTGCTCATCGCAAAGAAGTATGGGTGCGCTGTCACCCTTGCTGACAGCTCTGAGAGCGCAATAGCCCTGGCAAGCAGGCTCTTTCAGAGCCAGGGTATTCCCGTGAGTTTCATCCAGAGTGACATATTCGATTCGACCCTGTCAGAAGAATTCGATTTGGTGCATAACGAGGGGGTCATAGAGCATTTCCACCCTGGGGAATGGACGCGCGTCATGCTGGTTCATAGGAACCTGACTCGTCCAGGAGGCCATGTCATAACCTTTGTGCCTACTGCCTCCATCTGCTATCGGGTAACTACATGGATGATGAAAGCAACCAACAACTGGTATTTCGGAGATGAAACGCCGATGACTTTTCGACAACACTCGGGACTCTACAGAGAAGTAGGGCTAGAGCTAATCGCGCATACCAGCGTCCTGGGCAGAGAGGTTGGACTGGTGGGACAGAGGATAAAGGACGCGCGTTCGCCGATGGTGGGCTGACGCACTCCTCCAAGTCAAGAGGCGTCCGTTGCGAATCACAATCATAGCACTTGGCTCACAAGGAGACGTGCAACCTTATGTTGCCCTGGCAATGGGATTGAAGGGCGCTGGCAACGACGTGCGTTTGGCGACACACACCGGCTTCGAGTTGATGGTACGTGATCCCGGACTGCACTTCTCCCCGGTCGGCGGCAATCCCCGAGAGCTGCTGGAGACGGAAACCGGGCAGGCATTTCTGGAAACGGGCCGCAGTACCGTTGCCTTTGCACGCCTGCTCAAGTCAATGGCTAGCGACCTTATCCAGCGAATCCTGTCCGACAGCTGGAATGCCTGCCGGGATGCAGATGCGATCGTCCATTCACCCTTCGGATTTGGCGGCTTCTATTTTTCGCAGAAACTCCGCGTGCCATCGATCGGAGCATACATCCAACCTTTGACCCGCACGCATGCGTTTCCCAGCATAATGATGCCGCAGGTCCGCCTCGGACGCCTGTACAACTGGTGGAGCCACATACTGTTCGAGCAGATTCTCTGGCAGACATTCCGCCCGAGCGCCAACAAATGGGCCGAGGACAACTTGGGGCTGCCACGACTTCCTTTCGCGGGCGACTTCGGCATGATGCACAGAAAGCGCTACCCTATTGTCTACGGCTTCAGTCCGACCGTGGTCCCAAAGCCGCCCGATTGGGGTGACTCCATACACGTCACCGGCTACTGGTTCCTGGATCGTCCGCCTGGATGGCAACCACCATCCGATTTGGTCGATTTCCTGCAGTCAGGGCCCCCTCCTGTCTGCGTCGGCTTTGGGAGCATGGGCAACCGAAATCCTGAAGAAGTAACGGGCATCGTCCTGGAAGCGCTGGACCGCTGCAAGGTGCGTGGCGTCCTTATCACAGGGTGGGGTGGTCTGGGCAAGGCCGATTTGCCAGACCACGTGTTCAGAATCGAGTCAATTCCCCACGATTGGCTCTTCCCACAGATGGCAGCCGTGGTCCATCACGGTGGCGCCGGTACCACGGCAGCCGCCCTGCATGCTGGCGTCCCTTCGGTGATTGTCCCCTTCGCCGCCGATCAGCCATTCTGGGCAGACCGGGTTGTCAGACTGGGCGCCGGGCCGAAACCTATCCCCCGCAAACAGCTCTGTGTAGGCCGTCTGGCGAGAGCCATCGAAGCAGTCGTCAGCGACAAGGATATGCAGAATCGAGCCGCTGCTATCGGCGTTCGCATTCGCGCCGAGAACGGCGTGGCCGAGGCTGTCGGAGCAATCGGCAGCCACATCTCTTCCCGCGTGTGAGAGGCTGCGACGTCGGAAGAACCATGTGGCGAACTCACCGAGTACGAGGAGAGTGCTTCGCAACTCCAGGTTGCCACTCATTTCAAGGGCTCTGCAGAGTCTCTTCGGGACCTACACCCGATGGTACGAAACCATCGTCCGGCGTCAGAACCATTTTATCCAGCGCATAACCCCCCTTGCGCACACGGACTGTAAGAACATGCGAGCCTCCAGATAGATATGTAGGACTGCATGTCCTTGTCCAGGTCCATTCATCAAGTACCCTATTTGAGTTATCGCACATTTCATCGAGTGAGTCATCATCTATCCCTATCCACGCTGAATTCGAGTTTGCGCCGCCAAGAAAGGCGACAGCATTACCCCACTTCGAAGGCACCCACTGGCGCAACCACACGTAGTAGGCACCGCCAGCGACGCTGAAGGCGTACTGCAATCCATGGCTGTCCTCCCAACCACGGGCACGGGACTCGACAGCATTATGGTCCTGCATGTATCCGTCACCGCCATAGCCCTCATAGTTGGCACGTTTCAGCCACGTGCCATCATTCAACCGGGTGTAATGCTCCGCCTCCATGACACAGGGGTCATTGTCAAACGCATACGGCTCTTCATTGAGTCTGTTCTCAAACCAGACAACCGCTGCAGTGGCAGGACTCACATTCGGATCCCAGAAGGCCGATATGCCCCACCCATCCTCCCACCACTCCTCGCAATTGGCGACTATGTCAAGATCACCGTCCCGATCCAAATCAACTAGATCAGCCTGATCCCACTTCTCACCGAACTCCGGTACCCAATTCGTCTTGCCGGCCCCCCATTTGATGACGTGAGTTGTCCAGTTGTTCGCCAGCGGTTCATCCCCGCTGTATTCCATCCAGAAAGCGGCTGCTTTGCTGCCGGGAATGGCGGATTTCTCATGCACCAGCATCCCGACGATATCGAGTCTACCGTCGTTATCAAGATCAGCGACCCCAAGCGTCCGTGAGAAACACTGGGCCATAGGTTCTTTCGGGATGACAACCATCTCATAGGTCACAGGTGCAGTACCTATCCTCTTGAAGTAGTAGACGTCCAGATCCGTTTGTGTGATCAAATCCTCCAATCCATCCTTGTTCAGATCGACAGCAACGACCTGGGGCTTGGCGGAGAACTCGCCGCCCTGGTATATGGTGTGCTTTGGCCAGGCTGTCCTCTGGGCGGTGCTCCCTGTTCCATAAGGGCCCTCGTATTCAACTTCCAGATAGACCTGAGTGCATGCTATAGTATTGACAACACCATTCATCTTCAACGAAATACCGAATTT